>NZ_JASDDD010000040.1:0-31687 GCF_030407555.1 Curtobacterium sp. APC 4022 | reverse complement strand
CGGTGTCGAATGCGTCGGCTCGGATCGACGGCGGTGTCGGTGACGGCTGGCGCAGCAGTCGCTGCGGCAGCGTTCGCCGAGGGGCCCTGCGGTCGTCGCCGACCGGGGCTGGTCCGGGGGAGCGGGGTCCGACCTCGCGACGGTGGTGCGCGTCGTCGACGAGGTCGTCACCGGGGGATCACACGCGCGCGACGGGGGTGGTGTCGCGGGGGATCCGGCTGGAACGGGTACCGATCAGGCACACATTCGACAACGCATGACCGCCGTGGTCGGCATCATCATGCCGACGGTCCCCGAGGCCTCGTGGAGGGCGCGAGTGGACACGGTTGCAGTCATGGCATGAGTATCTGCGGTATACCAACGCCGTGTCAACCGTCCGCACGGACGGTCGACGGATGCGGACAGTCGCCGACGACGGACGGGAGGCTGCCCACCGGACCGGTGGGCAGCCTCCCGTCAGGAGTGTGGTGCGGCGGCTACTCGGCCAGGCCGTAGAGGCGGTCGCCGGCGTCGCCGAGGCCCGGCACGATGTAGCCGTTCTCATCGAGGCGCTCGTCGAGCGCGCCGAGGACGATCGTCACGTCACGGTCGCCGACGGCGGCCTCGAGTGCCGCGAGGCCCTCGGGGGCACCGAGGATGCAGACGCAGGTCACGTCGACGGCGCCGCGGGCGAAGAGGAAGTCGATGGCCGCGGCGAGCGTGCCACCGGTCGCGAGCATCGGGTCGAGCACGAAGCACTGCCGGTTCGACAGGTCGTCGGGCAGGCGCTCGGCGTAGGTCTGCGGCTCGAAGGTGACCTCGTTGCGGGCCATGCCGAGGAAGCCGACCTCGGCCGTGGGGACCAGCTTGACCATGCCCTCGAGCATGCCGAGGCCGGCGCGCAGGATCGGGACGACGAGCGGCCGGGGCTTCGCGATGGCGACGCCCATGGTCTGCGCGACCGGGGTGGTGATCGGCGTGGCCGTCACCCGGACGTTGCGCGTGGCCTCGTACGCCAGGAGCGTGACGAGTTCCTCCGTCAGGGCGCGGAACGTGGGGGAGGGAGTGGTCCGGTCGCGGAGCACCGAGAGCTTGTGGGTGATGAGCGGGTGGTCGGCGACGTGGACTCGCATAGGGTCGAGCGTACCGTGCCGCACCCCTCCCGGCGGTCGCGGTCCCGCCGGACGATCGGAGCACCCGTGGAGCACCCGGCGCACCGCCCGTTCGTCCCCGCGATGGAACGCGCGCTGGCCGAGGCCCGCGCGTGTCTCGACACCGGCGACGTGCCGGTCGGTGCCGTCGTCCTCGACGCCGCCGGCGCGGTGGTCGCCGTCGGACGGAACGAGCGGGAGGCCCGTCAGGACCCGACCGCGCACGCCGAGGTCCTCGCACTCCGCGCCGCCGCGGCGGTCACCGGCGACTGGCACCTGGCCGGGCACACCCTTGTGGTGACGCTGGAGCCGTGCCCGATGTGTGCCGGCGCGGCCCTGGCGGCACGCGTGCCACGGATCGTGTTCGGCGCCTGGGACCCCAAGGCCGGCGCGAGCGGCAGCGTCTACGACATCGCGCGGGACCGCCGGCTGCCGCACCGGGCCGAGGTGGTCGCGGGCGTGCTCGAGGACGCGTGCGGGGCGGTGCTCGACGCGTTCTTCGCCGAGCGACGCTGACCGCCGAGCGAGCCCGGGGCGGCCTGGTCAGTCGGCGGCGCGCAGGACGATCGCCTCGGTCGACGGGTGCGGCCCGTCGTGCCGGACGTCGGGCTCGATGTAGATGACCCGGGCAGTCGGGACGGCTGCGCGGACCCGCTGCTCGACCGTGTCGATGCCCGCAGCGACGTCACCGAGTCGGCGGTCCCCGTCGACGGCGACCTTCACACCGACCATCAGTTCCTCCGGCCCGAGGTAGAGGGTCTTGAGGTGGATGATCGAGTCGACCTCGGGGCCGTCGAGCACCGCGTGCTTGATGCGTGCGACGTCGCCGGAGCTCGCACCCTCGCCGACGAGCAGGCTCTTCGTCTCGACACCGAGGACGAGCGCCACGGCGATGAGCAGTACCGCGATGAGGACCGTGCCGATCGCGTCGAACACCCCGTTGCCGGTGATCGCCGTCAGGCCGACGCCGAACAGCGCGAAGACCAGGCCGATCAGGGCCGCGGTGTCCTCGAGCATCACGACGGGCAGCTCCGGGGCCTTGGCGCGGCGGACGAACCGGACCCAGGACTGCCCGCCCTTCTGCGGTGCGGCTTCCTTGAGGGCGGTGCGGAGCGAGAACCCCTCGAGCCCGATCGCGATGACGAGCACCACCATCGGCAGCCACCAGTTGTCGAGCGGGTGCGGGTGCGCGAACTTCTCGATGCCCTCGTAGAGCGAGAACACGCCGCCGACCGAGAACAGCACGATCGACACGACGAACGCGTACACGTATCGCTCGCGGCCGTGGCCGAACGGGTGCTCCTCGTCCGCTGCTTTCTTCGCCTTCCGGCCACCGAGCAGCAGGAGCAGCTGGTTCGCGGAGTCCGCCAGGGAGTGCACCCCTTCGGCGAGCATCGACGCGGATCCGCTGATCGCCGCGGCGATGAACTTCACGATCGCGATCCCGATGTTCGCACCGAGTGCGGCGAAGATCGCCTTCGTCCCTCCGGAAGCGCTCATGTGGCTGTCCGACCCCTTCTCTCACCCGACCTGGACCACGATCCTAGGCTGCCGGTCGTCGCTAGGTTGGTGGCCATGACCATCGAACTGCCCCGCGTCGCCATGCTCGGCGTCGGCTCCATGTCCGGCGCGGTCCTGCAGGGCCTCCTGGCCTCCGGCGTGGCGCCCGACACCGTCGTCGTCACCACCCGGTCCGAGTCCTCGGCGGCGGCGCACCGTGCGAGCGGGTTGGACGCGACCGCGACCGAGACCGACCCGGATGCCAACCGTGCGGCCGTCCGCGGCGCCGGACTCGTCGTGCTCGGGGTGAAGCCGTTCGGCATCGTCGACCTGCTCGACGAGGTCGCCGGAGACCTGGCGCCGGACGCGGTCGTCGTCAGCGTCGCCGTCGGGGTGACGACCGCGACGATGCAGGCGCACGTGCCCGCGGGCGTCCGGGTGGTCCGGGCGCTGCCGAACACCCCGATCGGGGTCGGCCTCGGGGTCACCGGCATCAGCGCCGGAGCATCGGCGGACGCGGACGCGACGGCACTCGCCGCGCACGTGTTCGCGGTCTCGGGCGAGGTCATCGAGGTGCCGGAGTCGCAGCTCGACGCCCTGTCCGCGGTGTCCGGCTCCGGCCCCGCCTACGTCTTCCTGCTCATCGAGCAGTGGCAGCAGGCCGCCGAGGCGCTCGGGTTCACGCACGAGCAGGCGCGCACGATGGTGCAGGGGACCGTCCGCGGCGCCGTCGAGCTCCTGGCCCGGTCGGGCAGCGAGCCGGCGGACCTGCGCCGCGCGGTGACGAGCCCGAAGGGGACCACCGAGCGTGCGGTCACCGTGCTGCAGGAGGCGGACCTGTCCGGGACGCTCGAGCGGGCTGCGCGCGCCGCGATCGCCCGGGCCGAGGAACTGTCCCGCCTCTGAGCGGGCTACTCGAGCGCGGCGAACCGCTCGAGGTCGGTCTCGGTGCCGGAGACGATGATCACGTCGTCCTCGCCGATGACGCTGTCCGGGGTCGCCGGCACGAACGCCTGACCGGGCGGCTTGATGCCGAGCACCGTCAGGCCGAAGCGCGTCCGGATCACCGTCGTCGCCAGGTCTCGCCCGCGGACGGCCCGCGGCGGGAACATCTTGACCACGGCGAAGTCGTCGTCGAACTCGATGAAGTCGAGCATCCGGCCGGACACCAGGTGCGCCGTCCGCTCGCCGGCCTCACGCTCCGGGTACACCACGTGGTTCGCACCGATGCGGCTCAGGATCGTGCCGTGTGAGCGGCTGATCGCCTTCGCCCAGATCTGCGGGACCCCGAGGTCGACGAGGTTCGCGGTGATGAGGACGCTCGACTCGAGGTCCGAGCCGGTGCCGACGACCGCGATCGCGAAGTCCTGTGCCCCGATCTGCTTCAGGGCGTCCATGTCGGTCGCGTCGGCCTGCACCGCGTGCGTGACCCGGTCCGACCACTTCTGCACCAGGGCGGCGTCGGTGTCGACCACCAGGACGTCACGCCCCTGACGCTCGAGCTGGCCGGCCGTGGCGGCACCGAAGCGGCCGAGCCCGATGACCAGCACGGGAGCGTCGTGGCTGACGGGGCCCTGCTGGTGGTGCGTGCGGTTTCGGTCAGCCAACGATCGGCCTCTCCTCGGGTCGGCGGAACAGCTGCCGGCTCTGACTCGCTGCGAGCGCGGCGGCGATGGTCACTGTACCGACCCGGCCCAGGAACATCGTGGCGGCGAGGACGTACTTGCCGGAGTCCGGCAGGTCGGCCGAGACCCCGGACGACAGACCGCACGTGGCGAACGCGGAGATCACCTCGAACAGGACCCGGTCGAGTGGCTCGTGCGTGATCTGCAGCAGCACGACGGTGGCGATCGCGACGATGGTGGCACCCCACAGGACGATCGCCACGGCGACGCGGAGGACGTCACTCGGGATCCGCCGGCCGAACGCCTCCATGCTCTGCCGGCCACGGGCCTCCGCGACGGCCGCCAGGAACAGCACGGCGAGCGTGGTGACCTTGATGCCGCCGGCGGTGGAGGCGGAGCCGCCACCGATGAACATGAGCATGTCCGTGACGAGGAGGCTCGACCCGTGCAGCTCGTCGAAGTCGACGAGCGAGAACCCGCCGGACCGCGTCATCGTGGACAGGAACAGTGCCTGGAACGCCGTGCGGCCGGCGCCCTCGCGACCGAAGGTGGCGGGGTTCGAGGCCTCGAGCGCGATGTACGTCACCGCGCCGCCGAGCAGCAGGACGCCGCTGGTCACCAGCGTGAGCTTGACGTGGATCGGCCAGCGCCTTGGGGAGCGCAGCTGCTTCGTCAGCGTGCGGATCACCGGGAAGCCGATCGAGCCGGCCACGACGCCGACCATGAGCAGGGTGAGGAACCAGTAGTCGTGCGCGAACGGGTCGAGTCCGGAGGCGTTCGGTGCGAACCCGGTGTTCGTGAACGCCATCGCGGCGTAGTAGAACGAGTCACCGACCGCCGACCAGAACGGGATGCCCGTCACCAGGACGCTCGGCAGCAGCAGCAGACCCAGGACGATCTCGATCGACAGGGTGCTCACCGCGACGGTCAGCAGCAGGGTGCCGACGTCGCCGAGCCGGACTGCCTGCCCTTCCGGGACGGCTCCGTGGTGGGTCCGCAGCGGGTTGGAGTCGCCCGCGGCGATGAGCTTCGCGCGGAGTCCGAGGCGGCGGGTGACCACCAGGCCGAGGATCGACGCGAACGTCAGGACCCCGAGTGCGCCGATCTGCGTCCCGATCACGACGAGGACCTTGCCGAACACCGACCAGTGCGTCGCCATGTCGACCGTCGCGAGCCCGGTGACGCAGACCACGCTCGCCGCGGTGAAGAGCGCGTCGGAGAAGTGCGTCGTCGTCCCGTCGGCCGAGGCCATCGGCGTCATGAACAGCACCGTGAACAGGAAGATCAGGACGATGAAGACCAGGATCGCCAGGCGGGAGGGCGACGACCGCAGCGCCGTGGTGATCCGGCCCGGGTGTCGCCGGGCCGACGCGGCGCCCGGGGCGGGGACCGGCTCGGTGCGGTCGAGCATCGTATGCCTCCGAGGACATGGGCGGGACGGTTCGTCATGGTACATCCGCACCGCGGCGGTTAGCCTCTCCCCATGGCCGACATCTTCAGCGTCGTCGCGGACCCGACGCGGCGTGCACTGCTGGGCGAACTGCTCACCGCCTACGGGGCGGACGCGACCGGCGGCGAACTCAGCGTCGGACAGCTCGTGCTGCGTCTCGGCGTGAGCCAGCCCACCGTGTCGAAGCACCTCCGCGTGCTCCGCGACATCGGGCTCGTCACCAGCCGTGAAGAGGGCCAGCACCGCTACTACCGCCTGGACCCGGAACCCCTGCTCGGCATCGAGGACTGGGTCGTCCCCTTCACCAACGCCGTGGACGCCGACGGCACCCCGGCGACGACGTCCTGGACGCCGGACGGCCAGCCGGTCTCGTTCCGACGGAGTGGGGCGACCGGCAAGGGGACCGTCGAGGTCGGCACCGAGCTGGGCCGCGTGATGGCCGAGGCGTCGCACCGCGCCACCGTCGCGTTCACGGGCGCGCAGCAGGGCTGGGAGCGTGTCGTCGACCGCGGACGGCGTCGGTTCACGAAGCGCCCCGAGGACGACTGAGCGGCTGCTGGACAGCGAGGCTCACGCGCCTCTACAGTGTCCAGAGACCACACAGGTCGCAACAAGCAAGCCAGCCCGAAGGCGGATCATGACCGGCAGTTTCGACGACGTGCGCTTCCTCACCGTCGCGGAGGTCGCCGAGATGATGCGGGTCTCCAAGATGACGGTCTACCGCATGGTGCACGCCGGCGAGCTCCCCGCCATCCGGTTCGGTCGGTCCTTCCGGGTCCCCGAGTCGGCGGTCGCGGAGATGCTCCGCGGTGGCATCGCCGACGTCGGCTGACCCGACGCATCCGCCCCGGGCGTCCACCGTCCGTTCCGGCGCCGTTCGACATCGCGACAGCCCTCCGGTAGACTCGGGCAGGTTGATTTTCCGCGGCTTCATCGGCCCGGTGTCCGTACATCACCATCAGTCCGAGCGAGGTCCACATGGGTTCTGTCATCAAGAAGCGTCGCAAGCGCATGGCGAAGAAGAAGCACCGCAAGCTCCTTCGCAAGACGCGTCACCAGCGTCGCAACAAGAAGTAAGTCGCAAGACTTGCCGCAGAAGCCCCGGTTCGCCGGGGCTTTCGCATTTCCCGGGGCAGTCCCGGGCCTCGCTGATCGGCTCTGATCCCCGCCCCGGCGCGGATGCAGGGCCACCAGCCGGGCCGGGGACCCGCCGGACTACCCTGGTGCCATGCCCGCCGTGACGCTCCTCACCAAACCCGGATGCCACCTCTGCGACGACGCGCGACCCGTCGTGGAACAGGTCGTGTCCGCGCACCCCGGCACGACCCTCCAGGAACGGTCGATCCTCGACGACGACGCACTCCGCGAGGAGTACTCCGAGGACATCCCCGTCGTCCTGGTCGACGGCCGTGTGCACAGCAACTGGCACGTCGATGCCGAGCGACTCGCCCGGGCGATCGAACTGGCGGAGGCTCGCGCATGATCCGCCACGTCGTCTCCTGGACCCTGCGTGAGGACCTCGACCGCGCCGTCGCCGTCGCCCGGGTGCGCGAACTGCTCACCGGCCTGGTCGGCGTCATCGGATCGATCCGGTCGCTCGAGGTCGTCGAGAACGTCGCCTACCCGGGGAAGAACCAGGACCTGGCGGTCGTCGCGACCTTCGACGACCTGGCCGGCCTGGACGAGTACCAGTTCCACCCGGAGCACCAGGCCGCCGCCGCGGAGATCCGCGCGATGGTCACCAGCCGCGCGGCCATCGACTGGCAGGACTGAGGCCGGCGCAGCCCGGCCGCGGCGCCTGCGGTTGCGGCCGGCGCGCCTGCGGCCTGCGCGTTCGGCCGGTGCGCAGTGGCGCCGCACAACGAGAACCGGCTCGAACCACGGACGTCCGTGGTTCGAGCCGGTTCCTGTTGTGCGACGACAGTGCGCGCCGCGAGCTGCGCCGCGAGGTGCCGCGGCGCTGCCTACGGGGTCAGGCGCGTCGGGCCACGGAAGAGGTACGTGACCTCGCGGATCGACGGCTCGCCGAGCATGAGCATCAGCACGCGGGCCAGGCCCATGCCGAACCCACCGTGCGGCGGGACGCCGTAGCGGAAGAAGTCGAGGTACCAGCCGAGCTCGGCGGGGTCCAGGCCCTTCTCCTCCGCCTGGGCGGTGAGGACGTCGACACGGTGCTCACGCTGGGCGCCCGTGGAGATCTCGGCCCCGTTGAACAGCAGGTCGTAGCTGTTGGTGAGCGTCGGGTCGTCGGCGTGACGCATGTGGTAGTACGGACGGATCGAGGCGTCGTAGTCGGTGACGAAGACGAACTCCGACCCGTGGTGCTCCTTGGCCCAGGCGGACACGCGGCGCTCGCCCTCGGGGTCCAGGTCGCCGTCGGCGCGGACGACGTCGTGGCCGCTCTCGGCGACGATCGTGCGGGCCTCGGCCAGGGTCACGCGGGGGAACGGCGTGGACGGGACCTGCAGCTCGAAGCCGAACACCTCTTCGATGTCCTTGCCGTACTTCTCCTTGACGGCGGTGATGCCGGCGACCAGGACCTCTTCGTGCATCGCCATGACGTCCTCGTGAGACTCGATCCACGAGAACTCGGCGTCGACGCTGGTGAACTCGGTGGCGTGGCGCGAGGTGAACGAGGGGTCGGCGCGGAAGGCGTCGGCGATCTCGAACACGGCACCGAAGCCGGCCGGCTGCGCCATCTGCTTGAAGTTCTGCGGCGACTGCGACAGGTACGCGGTGGTCTCGAAGTACTCGAGCTGGAACAGCTCGGCGCGGGACTCCGACGCGGACGCCATCAGCTTCGGGGTGTGGATCTCGATGTAGTCGCGCTCGACCCAGTAGGTGCGGAACGCGTGTTCCATCGTGGTCTGGATGCGGAAGATGAGGTTCTGCTTGCGGTTGCGCAGGTCGAGGAAGCGCCAGTCGAGACGCTTGTCGAGCGATGAGTCGTCAGCGATCGGGGTCTCGGGGATGGCGGCGCTGACGACGGTCAGGGTTCCGACCTTGACCTCGAGCCCGCCGAGCTTGACGCGCTCGTCGGCCTTCAGGGTGCCGGTGACGTGGATGAAGGAGCCGTGCGCCAGGCCCGAGATCGTCTCGGTGGTGGCGAGGGCCGCGGCGGAGGCGTCGTCCCCCTCGACTGCTTCACGGGTGGCGGGGTTGACCAGCTGGACGGCGCCGCTCTCGTCGCGGAGGACGACGAACTGCACCTTCTTCTGATCGCGGACGGTCTCGACCCATCCGGCCACGGAGACGGGGCCGTCGGGGAGGCTTGCGAGGTCGGCGATGCGGGTGCGTTCGATCACGGTCGTCGAGTCTACCGGCCGGGCGCGCCCGTGGCGTGCCGGTGGCGAACTCGGTCGGGGCTGCGCCTCTCCCTGCACAGCGGCACCGCTCGGAGCTTCCGTCCACAGAGGCGACCGGGAGGCCCGCCCCGGCTCCGCCAGGTCCCTACCGTCGTCGTCGTGGCCAGGTCGCGGGAGGACACGGGGCGGGACTCATGACGGAGGGTCCCGGTGCTGCGGCCTGGCCACCCACCGACCGCTGATCGCGGATCGACGGGATCAGACCGACGAGCGGAGCCGCCCCAGGGTCCCGATGAACTCCTCCGCCATCGCGGCACGTTCCAGCAGCTTGGCGTGCCGGGCCCGGGCGTCGTCGAGGAACTCGTCGAGCCGGGCAGCCAGGGCCGCGGCCTCGGTGGGGTCCGCCGTCGCCAGCCCGTCGACGACCCGCAGCAGTCCGGCCATCTCCTCGAGCGTGAACCCGAGGGGCTTCATGCGGCGGATCACGAGCAGGCGCTCGAGGTCCCCGGCCGTGTAGACCCGGAAGCCGCCGGAGGTCCGACCGCTCGGCACCAGCAGCCCGACCTCGTCGTAGTGCCGGATCGACCGGAGCGACATCCCGGTGCGTTCGGCGAGTTCGCCGATGTGCATGGTGCTGGGGACGTCCGGGGCGGTCATGTCCGCCATCGTGGCAGAACCGGTCGTGAGCGGGCTCCGGTCGCGGCAACCCTCACGCGTCGGTAGGGTCACTCCCGATGTCGATCACCAGCACCGTCCCCGGCGCGCCGAGCGTCCTGTCCGCCCTGCGTTCGCCGCGCCTGCTGACCCGGGAGGTCCTGGCCGGCGTGGTCACCGCACTCGCCCTGATCCCCGAGGCGATCTCGTTCTCGGTCGTGGCAGGCGTCGACCCGGCCGTCGGGCTCTTCTCGAGCGTGGTCTTCGCGATCGTCATCTCGATCGTGGGCGGCCGCCCGGCGATGATCTCCGCCGCCGCCGGGTCCGTCGCACTCGTCATCGCCCCGCTGGTCCGCGACCACGGCGTCGCCTACCTGGTGCCGACGATCGTGCTCGGCGGCCTGTTCCAGCTCGTGCTCGGGTTCCTCGGGGTCGCCCGGCTCATGCGCTTCATCCCGCGGAGCGTCAACGTCGCCTTCGTGAACGCCCTCGCGATCCTCATCTTCACCGCGCAGCTGCCCAACCTGTTCGGCCACGACGTCCCGTTCGTCGTGTGGCCCCTGACCGCGCTCGGCATCGGGCTGATCATCGGTGTCCCGTACCTCACCAAGGCGGTCCCGGCGCCGCTCATCGCCGTGGTCGTGATCACCGGCATCACCGTCCTGTTCGGGGTCGCCGTCCCGACCGTCGGCGACGAGGGCGCGCTGCCGACCGCACTGCCCGGGTTCAACGGCGTGACCGTGCCGTTCACGCTCGACACCCTGCGGCTCATCGCGCCGTACGCGTTCGGAGTCGCGATCGTCGGGCTCATCGAGACCCTGCTCACCGCACAGCTCGTCGACGCCGTCACCGAGACCCGGTCCAGCGCCTGGCGCGAGTCCTGGGGACAGGGCATCGCGAACATCGCCGCCGCCTTCTTCGGCGGCACCGGCGGGTGCGCGATGATCGGCCAGACCGTCGTCAACGTGAAGACCGCCGGCGCCCGGACACGCGTGTCGACCTTCACCGCCGGGGCCGCGATCCTCGTGCTCACGATCGTGCTGCACGACGTGGTCGCCGAGATCCCGATGGCCGCGCTGACCGCCGTCATGCTCATGGTCTGCGTCGCGACCTTCGACTGGCACAGCGTCCGACCGCGCACCCTCCGCCGGATGCCGCTGGGGGAGACCGCCGTGATGGTCATCACCGTGCTCGTGGTCCTGGCCACCAACAACCTGGCGACCGGGGTCCTGGCCGGTGTCGTGGTCGCCGCGCTCGTCTTCGCCCGCCGGGTCGCCCACGTCGTGGAGGTCGTCCGCGAACCCGTCGACGAGCACACGGTCCGCTACCGGGTCCGCGGCGCGCTGTTCTTCGCGTCGTCGAACGACCTGGTCACCCGGTTCTCCTACGCCGCGGACCCGGAGCACGTGGTCATCGACATGACCGACGCGCACGTCTTCGACGCCAGCACCGTGGCCGCCCTCGACGGGATCGAGCAGCGGTTCGCGCAGCACGGGTCGACCGTCGAGGTCGTCAACCTGAACACCGGGTCGAACGCCCTGCACGGACGGCTCTCCGGCCACCTCGGCTGACGGCGCACTGAACAGGTGTGCAGCCGTGGATCTGCTGAGCGGCGGGTGGGCGAGCAGGACCGACCTACACTGGAACCCATGCCCGCGAACACGATCCACCTCGTGCGGCACGGCGAGGTCCACAACCCCGACCGTGTCCTCTACGGGCGGCTCCCGGGCTTCGGTCTGAGCGAGCTCGGCACCCGGATGGCCGCCACCTCCGCCGCCGCCTGGAAGGACGCCGGGGTCGACGTCCGCGCGATCGTCGCCTCGCCGCTCCAGCGCACGCAGGAGTCCGCTGCTCCCTGGTCGGCCGCCTACGGTCTCGACGTCCGGCTCGACGAACGCCTCATCGAGCCGACGAACCGGTACGAGGGACAGCCTCCCGGGTTCACCAAGCGCTCCGTCCGACGCCCGACCGAATGGCCGTGGATCGCGAACCCCTGGCGACCGAGCTGGGGCGAAGCGTACGAGTCGATCGCGAACCGCATGCTCGCCGCGGTCACCACCGCCTGGGAGAGCGTCGACGGCGGGGACGTCGTCCTCGTCAGCCACCAACTCCCCATCTGGATGGTGCACCGTCGCCTGGCGGGGGAGCCGCTCTGGCACGACCCGCGCAAGCGCCGGTGCGACCTGTCCAGCATCACGAGCCTCCAGCGGGTACCCGACACCGCCGCCGGTCGTTTCACCGAGGTCGGGTACGCGGACCCGGCGGCCGACCTCCGCGGGTCAGCCGTCGACGAAGGAGCAGTGTGACCAGCACGACCCGAACGAACCGCACTCACGCCACGCGCCGCCGGACCGCCGGGGCCGCCGCGATCGCTCTGGCCGCCGCGATCGCGCTGGTCGGGTGCAGCTCCGCCAACGACGGCCTCGCCGCGCAGTACGGCAAGGGCAACACCCAGAACTACATCTCCGGCACCGGTGCGGTGACCGAGGTCGCGGTCGACAAGCGGACCGACCCGATCGACTTCACCGCGAAGTCCATGGACGGCGACGAGCTGTCCGCGAAGGCCATGCGTGGCGACGTCGTGGTCATCAACTTCTGGTACGCCGGCTGCCCGCCCTGCCGCGCCGAAGCCGGGTACCTCAACACGGTCCAGGACGAGTTCGCCGCCGACGACGTGCACTTCATCGGCGTCAACGTCCGCGACGAGGCCGGCACCGCGAAGGCGTTCGAGCGGAAGTTCGGCGTCGACTACCCGACCGTGCTCGATGCCCGCAGCGGCACCATGCAGCTCGCGCTCTCCGGCGACATCGCCCCGAACGCCGTGCCGACGACGATCGTCCTCGACAAGAAGGGCCGGGTCGCCGCCCGCGTGCTCGGCGCCGTCGACGGTCCGAGCATCCTGAAGACCCTGGTGGACGACGAGCTCACCGGCAAGGCGTCCTGACCCGTGTCCAGCGGGAACCCCTTCGCCGACGCGATCTTCAGCGGGCAGCTCCTCATCGGCCTGCCGGTGGCGGCGCTCGCCGGACTGGTGTCCTTCCTGTCGCCGTGCGTCCTGCCGCTCGTGCCGGGCTACCTCGGCTACGTCAGCGGCATCGCGGACGGCAGCCGGCACTCCCGCGGCCGGGTGCTGCTCGGCGTGCTGCTCTTCGTGCTCGGCTTCACGGTCGTCTTCGTCCTCGGGTCCGCGGCCGCCGGTGCCGTGGGCTTCTGGTTGGTGCGCTGGCGTGACCTCATCGTCCAGCTCATGGGCATCGTGGTGATCGCGATGGGCCTGGTGTTCATCGGGCGGTTCACGTTCCTGCAGCGGACGGTCAAGACGAACTTCACCCCGCGCACCGGCCTGCTCGGCGCCCCGCTGCTCGGCATCGTGTTCGCCCTCGGGTGGACCCCCTGCATCGGCCCGACCCTGGCGGCCATCAACCTCATCAGCTTCCAGTCCGGCAGCGCCTGGCAGGGCGTCGTGCTCGGCATCGCGTACTGCATCGGGCTCGGCGTGCCGTTCCTGCTGGTCGCCCTCGGCGCCGGCTGGGCCTCGGGCGCGATCGGTGTCGTGAAGCGGCACATGCGCACCGTCAACATCATCGGAGGAGCGATCCTGATCGTCATCGGTCTGCTCATGGTCACCGGCATCTGGTCGGCCGTCATGTCGAGCGTCGGGGCGGTGATCCAGAGCTATGTCCCCGCGGTCTGACTCCGACCAGGACGACGTGACGGACGCCGGAACCACCGGCACCGACAGTGCGTCCGATCCGCAGCGCCCGTCCGACCACGTCGACGGCACGCCCGTCGTCGCGACCACCGCCGACGGCATCGCGCAGCCGAAGCTCGGGCTGGTCGGCTACCTCCGGTTCGCCTGGCGGCAGCTGACGAGCATGCGCACGGCGCTCTTCCTGCTGCTGCTCCTCGCCCTCGCGGCGATCCCGGGATCGCTCGTCCCGCAGACGCAGGCGGACCCGAACGGCGTCACGCAGTACAAGAACAGCCACCCGCAGCTGACCCCGGTGCTCGAGAAGCTGCAGGTCTTCGACACCTACACGTCGGTGTGGTTCTCCGCGATCTACCTGCTCCTCTTCATCTCGCTCATCGGCTGCATCGTGCCGCGTACCCGGCACCACTGGCAGGCGCTCCGCACCCGGCCGCCGAAGACCCCGGCGCGGCTCGGCCGCCTGGCCGGCTTCCGGTCGGTGACGATCAGCGCGGCAACGATTGGCGGCCAGACGGTCGGCAGCACGACGGGCGCGGCCACGAGCCTCCCGTCCGTCGACCACGCGGTGACGACGGCCATGGCCCAGCTGAAGAAGTCGGGCTACCGCGTCGAGCGGTTCGGCGACTCCGTCAGCGCCGAACGCGGCTACCTGCGGGAGACCGGCAACCTGGTCTTCCACTCGGCGCTCGTCGGTGTGCTGCTGGCGGTCGGTCTGGGCGGTGGGTTCAGCTACACCGGACAGCGGCTGCTGGTCGAGGGGCAGTCGTTCACCAACGTGATCGGCGCGTACGACTCGTTCAACCCCGGACGCTGGTTCTCGCCGAAGGACCTCACGCCCTACAACCTGACGCTCGACAAGTTCACGACCAAGTACGAGGAGCGCAACCTCGACGCGTTGGGGCAGGCGACCGACTACTCGGCCACCGTCTCCGCACGTCTGAAGGACGGCACCGCGAAGACCAGTCGTCTCGGCGTGAACGAGCCGCTGTCGATCGGGGGGACGAACGTCTACCTGCTCGGCAACGGCTACGCGATGCAGGTCACCGTGCGCGACGGCAAGGGCAACGTGGCGTTCCAGGACGTCGTGCCGTTCCTGCCGGACGACGCGAACTACACCTCCACCGGCGTCATCAAGGTGCCGGACGCGTCACCCGACCAGCTCGGCCTGATCGGGTTCTTCTACCCGACCGCGGTGCAGCAGACCAGCGGCACGAACGCCGGTGCGTTCACCTCGAACTACCCGGACGTCAAGAACCCGATGCTGTCGCTGCAGGTGTACACGGGCAACCTCGGCCTCGACGACGGCGTGCCGCAGAGCGTCTACCAGCTGTCGACGAAGGGCCTGCAGCAGATCGCGGGCCGGCAGTCGGACACCCCGAGCATCGCGATGAAGCCCGGCCAGACGAAGCAGCTGCCGGACGGCGCCGGCTCGATCACGTTCGACGGGGTCAAGCGGTACGTGTCCCTCGACGTGCACCACGACCCGTCGCAGCTCTGGGTCGCCTTCTTCGCGATCCTGTCGGTCCTGGGCCTGCTCACCTCGCTGTTCGTCCCGCGCCGCCGCGTGTGGGTGAAGGCGGTACGGAAGCCCGGTGCCGAGGACGGTGAGTTCGACCTCGAGTACGCCGGGCTCGCACGTGGTGAGGACCCCAACCTCGAACGCGCGGTGGCGGACATCGCCCAGAAGCACATGTCGGACCTCGGAGTTAGGATCAGCAAGTGAACACGACGACCCTTGCGACCTACTCGGTCGTGCTGACGTACTCCGCGATGGCGGTCTACGTCATCGCGTTCATCTCCTTCGCGCTCGACATGGCGAAGCGCGCCGGCGACGTCGGACTCGAGACCACCCGCGGCGGTTCGGCCTCGGACCGTGACGACGCCAGCGTCGCCACGGTCGCGACCGTCCAGGGCGGCACCGTCGTCCTCGAACGGGTGCAGCAGAAGCGCGCGGGCGACGACGTCGGCGGTGGCCGCGGCCAGCGCGGCTCGAAGTTCGAGCGCGTCGGCATGGCCATGACGATCCTGGCCCTCGTCGTCCACATCGGCGCGATCGTGCTCCGCGGCATCGCGGCCGACCGTGTGCCGTGGGGCAACATGTTCGAGTTCTCGCTGACCGGCACCGGCCTGATCATCGCCGTCTTCCTGCTCGTGCAGTTCTGGCAGGACCTCAAGTTCCTCGGGGTGTTCATCACCGGCCTGGTGATCATCCTGCTGGGCATCGCCACGGTGAACTACTACGTGCCGGTGCGCCCGCTGGTGCCCGCGCTCGAGTCCTACTGGCTCGTCATCCACGTCTTCGTCGCGATCGCGGGTACCGGGTTCTTCGCCCTCGGCGCCGGGCTCGCGGTCTCGCAGCTGGTCCAGACCTACCGCCAGGGCCGTCCGGTCTCGCGCCGACTGCGCTTCATGGAGACGCTGCCTGACGCCGACCGGCTCGAGGTGCTCAGCTACCGGGTGATCCTGGTCGGCTTCGTCCTCTGGACCTTCACGCTCATCGCCGGTGCGATCTGGGCCGAGCGGGCCTGGGGGCGTTACTGGGGCTGGGACACGAAGGAGGTCTGGACGTTCATCATCTGGACCCTCTACGCCGGCTACATCCACGCGCGGGCGACCCGCGGGTGGCGTGGCGCGCGGTCCTCGTGGCTGGCCCTCATCGGTTTCGCGGCCGTGATGTTCAACTTCTCGGTCGTCAACGTCTTCTTCAAGGGGCTGCACAGCTACTCCGGTCTGTGATCGATCAGGGTCTGTGACCCCCCGGACGCGACCATGGGACGGACGGGAGGCCCGACACCAGCTGGTGTCGGGCCTCCCGTCCGTCCCATGGTGCGGCCCTACGGCCGCGCTGCGAGCAGCGCGTGCACCCGACCGAGCCGCGCCAGCCACCACGCGGTGCGCTCGGGGGAGGCCGCCCACCGGTCGAGGAGGTCCGGGTCCGGCTCGACCCGCCGCACCGCGATCCGGCCGCCGACGGGCAGGAGCGGGTCGGCGGTGACGTCGCCGGTGAACATGGCCGCGGTGCCGAGGCCCGCCGCGTACCCGGGAGCCATCGCCCGCGAGGCCAGGAACGCCCCCATGCCGAGCCCGATCGAGGTGTCGATCGCGCTGGAGACCACGCAGGGCAGCCCGGCCTCGGCGATGACGGCCTGCGCGGCAGTGACCCCGCCGAGGGGCTGTGCCTTGACGACGAGCACGTCCGCGGCTCCCGCACGGGCGACGGCGAGCGGTTCGGAGGCCTTCCGGACGCTCTCGTCGGCGGCGATCCGGACGCCCAGTCCGGCCATCCGGGTGCGGAGTGCGGCGAGGTCCGCCACCGACGCGACCGGCTGCTCGGCGTACTGCAGCCGGAAGGGGGCCAGGCGTTCCAGGGCAGAGGTGGCCTGCTCGAGGTCCCACAGCCCGTTTGCGTCGACGCGGACCTCGGCGTCGTCACCCATCGCCCGACGGACCGCGGCGACCCGGGCGACGTCGTCCTCGATGCCCGTGCCGGGTTCGGCGACCTTCACCTTCGCGGTGGTGCAGCCGGGGTAGCGGAGGAGCAGGTCGGCGACGTCCTCGGCGGCGATCGCGGGGACCGTGGCGTTGACCGGGACGCGGTCGGTGCCCGGCTCGTGTCGGGTCCAGCCGAAGTCGATCGCGGCACGGAGCCACGCGGTGGCCTCGCCGTCGTCGTACTCCACGAAGGGGGAGAACTCGGTCCACCCCTCGGGGCCGCGGAGCACGAGCGCCTCGCGCACAGTGATGCCGCGGAACCGGACCCGCATCGGCAGGGCGACGACCCGGGCGGTCGCGAGCAGGTCAGGCAGATCGGGGACGACGGCGGGAGCGGTCGGGTTCACGGCGGGCACCCCGTCATCTTCGCAGGAGCGCCCAGCAGGCCTCCCGGACTCTCCGAGGGGACCGCCAGGGCAGCGCACTAGCATCGCTGCGGTCGACCACCGGTCGGCCGTGCCGGTGCCGGTCAGGGCAGCCGGTCGGGGACGGACGAGGAGGCTCGGTGGCGACGGACGAGTTCGCGCGGCTGATGCGTCAGGGCACCGTCGACGTCACTCGGCAGCCCGCAGCTCGGCGTCGGAAGAACCCGATCACCGGCAAGATCGCCCTCGGCCTCGCGGTGGTCGCCGCCGCGGTGGACGCCAGCGCGTTCGCGGTGTTCGTGGGCGGCGACACGACCTTCGCGTTCGGCATCTGCTTCGTCGTGGTGTTCCTGACCCTGGTCGCCGCGGTCCTGGGCTTCATCGCCGCGGTCGGTTCGTTCGGCCGCTGGTACGGGGTCGTCGGCGTGGTCGTGGCGTTCTTCGCCAACCCGGTGATCCTCATCGTCCTGCTCGTCATCGTCGCTCCGGAGATGCTCTCCGGCATGGGCGCCAGCTAGCCCGGCGGTAGGTTCGGAGCATGCCCTCTGCCGTCTCCGACCTGTTCGACCCCGACGTCTGGACCACCGCCCCGATCGCCGAGCGGTTCACCGACATCACGTACCACAAGCACGTCTCCGGCGGCATGGTGCGCGTCGCCTTCGACCGCCCGGAGGTCCGCAACGCCTTCCGCCCGCGGACCGTCGACGAGCTGTACCGCGCGCTCGACGACGCCCGCCAGGACCCGCGCGTCGGGGTCGTGCTGCTGACCGGCAACGGCCCGAGCCCGAAGGACGGCGGCTGGGCGTTCTGCTCCGGCGGCGACCAGCGGATCCGGGGCCGGAGCGGCTACCAGTACGTCGGCGACGAGGGCGCGCCGCCCGAGGGCGTCGACCCCGCCGCCGCGCAGGCCTCGATGGGCCGGCTGCACATCCTCGAGGTCCAGCGACTCATCCGGATGATGCCGAAGGTCGTCATCGCGGTCGTGCCGGGGTGGGCCGCCGGTGGTGGGCACTCGCTGCACGCGATCTGCGACCTCACGATCGCCAGCGCCGAGCACGGGAAGTTCAAGCAGACGGACGCCGACGTCGGCTCGTTCGACGGCGGCTACGGCAGTGCCTACTACGCCAAGCAGATCGGCCAGAAGCTCGCGCGCGAGGTCTTCTTCCTGGCCGAGGAGTACTCCGCGCAGCGCGCGTACGAGATGGGTGCCGTCAACAGGGTCGTGCCGCACGAGGACCTGGAACGCGAGGCGATCCGCTGGGGCGAGACGATCCTCGGCAAGTCGCCGACGGCGATCCGGATGCTGAAGTACGCCTTCAACGCCGTCGACGACGGCATGGTCGGCCAGCAGGTCTTCGCGGGTGAGGCCACGCGCCTCGCCTACGGCACGGACGAGGCCGTCGAGGGTCGCGACTCGTTCCTCGAGAAGCGCTCGCCCGACTGGACCGCGTTCCCCTGGCACTACTGATGACCCGTCCGCTCGTCGCGGTGAGCGCCTCCGACCCGTCCGACGTGCTGCGCGGACTGGAGGCGGCACTCGCCGGCGGCCCCGCACTGCTCCCCGTCGCGACAGGGGCTCCGGCGCTGCCGACACCGCCTCCGGCCGACGTCCCGCAGCGGGTCGCGCTGGTCGTCGAGACGAGCGGCTCCACCGGCACCGGCAAGCGGGTGGCGCTGTCCTCGGAGGCGCTGCTCGCAGGGGCGACCGCAGCGGACGCGGCGCTCGGCGGACCGGGTGGCTGGGTCCTCGCCCTGCCGACGCACTACATCGCCGGGCTCAACGTCCTGACGCGGTCGATCACGGCGGGCACGACACCCGTCGTGCTGCCGACCGGACACTTCGACGCGGCGGCGTTCGCGGACGCAGCCGACCGGCTCGTCGTCGGACCCGCTGCCCCCCGCCGCTACACGTCGCTCGTGCCGGTGCAGCTCGCCCGGGTCCTCGACGACCCGCGTGCGACGGCGGCCCTCGGTCGGTTCGACGCCGTCCTGGTGGGCGGGCAGGCGACACCGGTGGCCCTCCGTGAGCGGGCCCGAGCCGCGGGCATCCGCATCGTGACCACCTACGGCGCCAGCGAGACGAGCGGTGGCTGCGTGTACGACGGCGAGCCGCTCGGCACCGTCCGCGCCGAACTCGTCGACGGCGAGCTGCAGCTGGCCGGGCCGATGCTCGCCGAGGGCTACCTCGACGACCCGGCCCGGACGGCGGCGACCTTCACGGAGCGGGACGGGCACCGCTGGTACCGGACCGGGGACGCCGCGACGATCGTGGACGGCCGGATCCGGGTGACCGGACGGCTCGACGACGTCGTCATCTCCGGCGGTGAGAAGGTCCCGCTCGGCGCGGTCGAACGCATCGTCCGCGAACTGCCCGGACAGGACGGCGCCGTCGTCACCCGCCGGGCGTCGGGGGAGTGGGGCGAGGTACCGGTCGTCGTCACCGAGCAGCCCGTCGACCTCCAGGTCGTCCGCGCCCGGGTGGGGGACGCCCTCGGACGTGCCGCCCGTCCGGCCGAGGTGCTCGTCGTGGACCGGATGCCGATGCTGGCGACCGGCAAACCCGACCGGCGTGCGGTGCGGGCGCTGGCCGATCGCGAGGGGTGAGCCCAGCCTCCCGGCCGCGCCGGTACGCTTGGCGGTCGTGGCACGAGCGAAGAACACGACACGTCCGAAGGGCCGGTCCGGCAACCCGGCGAAGGCCGCTGCCCCGCAGCGCACCGCCCGGCGGGCGACCGCACGCGACTGGATCGGCGGGGCGCGTCTGCGCACCCTGACCCTCGGCGTCGTGCCCGTCGTGCTCGGCACCGCCGTGGCCTACGTCGACAGCAAGGCGACCGGTGACTTCGGGGCGTTCCTGGGCGCCGACGCGCACCTGGCGATCGCCCTGCTCGCCCTGGCCGTCGCGCTGTTCCTGCAGATCGGCGTGAACTACAGCAACGACTACTCCGACGGGGTCCGTGGCACGGACGAGTTCCGCGTCGGCCCGGCCCGACTGACCGGGGCCGGCCTCGCGAAGCCCCGCACGGTGCTCACCGTCGCGCTGACGTTCTTCGGCCTCGCCGCGGTCGCCGGCATCGTCATCGTGGTGCTCACCCAGCTGTGGTGGCTGCTGCTCGTCGGTGCCGCCGCGATCGTCGCCGCCTGGTTCTACACCGGCGGCAAGAAGCCCTACGGCTACAACGCCCTGGGCGAGGTCTTCGTCTTCGTGTTCTTCGGCCTGGTCGCGGTGCTCGGCACCCAGTACGTGCTCATCGGACAGGCGACCCTCAGCGGGTGGGCCGCCGCCGTCGCCGCGGGCCTGTTCGCCTGCGCGGTGCTCATGGTGAACAACATCCGCGACATCGGCGAGGACACCGCCGCCGGCAAGCGCACGCTCGCCGTCGTGGTCGGCGACACGGTGGCACGGGTGCTGTTCGCGCTCTTCCTGCTGCTGCCCTACGTCGTGCTGATCTGGTTCGTGCTGCTGTACTTCCGGTCCGGCTTCACGTACTTCTCGCTGCTGCTCGCGCTGCCGGCGCTGCTGATCGGCGTGACCTCACGGAAGCCGCGCGAACTCATCACGGCGCTGCAGCTGTCGTCGTTCTCGGCGTTGGCGTACGGCGTGGTGCTCGGCATCACGCTCGCCGTCCAGCCGTAGCACTCAGGCGTCGTCGGGGCGCTTCCGGAGCGTGACGTCGGGGTCGGCGGGGGCGCCCGCGTCGGTGGCGGTGTGCTCGTCGGCGGTGTCGACGAAGTCGTCCTCGAAGTCGCTGTCCGCATCGCGCTCCGGTCGGGCACGGCGCTCGGCGATGCTGGTGGTCACGGCGCTGCGGAGACCCGGCAGGGCGATGTACGACACGAGCAGCCCGATCAACGCGCCGCCGATCGCCGCCCAGTACCAGGGCAGCCCGATCACCAGCAGCACGACGAGTGCCACGACGAAGATGCCGAGCCGAGCCAGGGTGTAGACGAGCCACGCTTTCACCCTGCAAGTGTACGGACGCCGGTCTCCACGGTGACCGGACGGAGGCCAGGGCGGTCACAGCCGGCCGGCCTAGGCTTCGAGGATGGTCAGGTTGTGGCTCGTCATCGTCGTCGCCGCCGTGGCGTTCACGGTGTTCGCCCTGATCGACTGCGCCACCATGCCGCACACCCGGGTCCGGTCGCTGCGCAAGGGGATCTGGGTCCTGCTCATCGTCGTCCTGCCCGTCCTCGGCGGTGTGCTGTGGTTCCTGCTCGGCCGGACCCCCGCCGTCCCGCGCGGGAACGGTGGCGGTGGTGCCGGGTACCGTGGTCCCGAAGACGATCCCGACTTCCTCGGTGGCACGACGCCTCCCGGGCGCAAGAGCGATGACAAGGACCAGGACGACGCGACCCTCCGATCCCTCGAAGACCAGTTCCACGACGGCGACGATGACGGCCGCCCCGATCGGTGACGGCACTGCCGGTGACGGCACTGCCGGTGACCGTGCTGCCGCTGACGGCACCGCCGGTTCCGGCAGCCCCGCGACCGACTTCGCCCTCGCCTTCCTGCAGGAGCTCGCCCGCGCCGGTGTGACCGACGTCGTGGTCAGCCCGGGCTCCCGGTCGCAGGCCCTGGCCCTCGCCGCGGTCGCCCTGGAGCGTGCAGGCGGCATCACCGTGCACGTGCGGCTCGATGAGCGCACCGCCGGGTTCTTCGCCCTCGGTCTGGCGATCGAGTCCGGGCGTCCCGCCGCGGTGGTCACGACCTCGGGGACCGCGGTCGTCAACCTGCACCCGGCCGTGCTCGAGGCGCACCACTCCGGCGTGCCGATGATCGTCGTGTCCGCCGACCGTCCGGCCGAACTGCGAGGCATCGGCAGCAACCAGACCACCGTCCAGCCCGGCGTCTTCGGTGCTGCCGTCTCCTTCGTCCGCGACGTCCAGGCGCCGAGCGCACACGGTGTCGACGACGACGCCCGCGCCACCGTCCGGTCCCTGGTGCGCGAAGCCGTCGCCGCCGCTGCCGGGCACGCCGGGCAGCCCGGTCCGGTCCAGCTCGACCTGGCGTTCCGTGAGCCGCTCTCCGCCGGGCTCGACCGGGTAGAGGGTGTCCCCGACGACCAGGTGGACCTGGCGTACGCAACCCGTCGGCCGACCGCGGCGCTGCCGGTCGCCGAGCTGGCTCCGGACGACGAACCCGCCACCGTGGTCATCGCGGGGCACGACGCCGGCGCCGACGCCGAACGGATCGCCTGGGAACTCGGTGCGCCGCTCCTGGCCGAGGTGTCGAGCGGGGCCCGCTTCGGCCGCAACCTCGCCGCCGCCTACCGCGAACTCCTCCGCGACGAGGACTTCGGCGGCCGGGTCCGGCGCGCGGTCGTCCTCGGCCACCCGACGCTCAGCCGCGAGGTCCCGGCGCTCCTGCAGCGCGCGGACGTCGAGACGGTCGTGGTCCGTGGGGCCGGAGCCGACGTCTTCGACCCGGCCCGTGCCTCCCGGCCGGACGCCGCGACGCAGGTCGTCTCGGACGTCCGCGTCACCGGGCGCACCGGACCGGCACACCGTGCATGGGTGGGCCGCTGGGTCGCCGCGAGCCGCTCGCTGCTCGGCGAGGGCGACGCCGGGCCGGACCTCGACGCCAAGCGGTCCGCCGACCGCGCCGAGCGGAACCGGTTCCTCAAGGACGAGGTCGCGCTGCGCCGCCGTCCGGTCGACCGCGCCATGCTCGCCGAGGCGGTGTGGGGCGTCACCTGGCCGCACGACCGCCTGGTGTTCGGGGCATCGCAGATCATCCGCGTCGCCGACATGACCGTCGCGGGCAAGAAGATCCGCGTGCACGCCAACCGGGGTCTGGCGGGCATCGACGGGACGATCTCCACGGCGCTCGGCATCGCGACCGCGCTGGAGGCCGGGTCCGGAGCCGTCGGCACCACGCGTGTCGTGGTCGGGGACCTCACGTTCCTGCACGACCTCGGCGGGCTCGTCACCGGGACGGAAGAGGCACGACCGCGTCTGCAGGTCGTCGTCGGCAACGACGGCGGCGGCGCGATCTTCCGCGGGCTCGAGGTGGCGGCGACCACCGCACCCGAGGACATGCGGCGGATGATGACGACCCCGCAGCACGTCGACGTCGAACGGGTCGTCACCGGCCTCGGGTGGGAGTACCGCCGGGCCGAGACGTGGGGCGACCTGGAACGTGTCCTCACCGACCCGGCCGAGCATGTCGTCATCGAGGTGCCGCTGGCCGACTGACCCGCCAGTGCAGCCGGGCCAGCGCTGCCCGGTCAGGGCGGCGCGTCCTCAGGCCAGCGCGTCGACGACCGGTCGGAACTTCAGGCGCGTCTCCGCGACCTCCCGTTCCGGCTCGGACCCGGCCACGATCCCGGCACCGGCCCACGCGCGGACCGTGCCGTCCTCGTCGATCTGCGCGCTCCGCAGCGCGAGCATCCACTCGCCGTCACCGGAGGCCCCCAACCAGCCGACGGGACCGGCGTACCGGCCGCGGTCCACCCCCTCCAACTCGGCGACGAGGCGCACGGCGACGTCGGTCGGGGTGCCGGCGACGGCGGCGGTCGGGTGCAGGGCGTCGGCGACGTCGAGCGCGGTGACGCCGGCGGGCAGGACGGCCTCGACGTCACTGGCCAGGTGCCAGACGTTCGGCAGCTGCAGCCGGAACGGTTCGGGGTCGACCCGCAGGTCCGCGGCGATCGGCTGCAGCGACGCGACCAGGCTCGAGATCGCGAAGGCGTGCTCCTCGAGGTCCTTCGTGCTCGCGGCGAGGGTCTCGGCGGCGACCCGGTCGCTCTCGGCGTCCGTCCCCCGTGCGGCACTGCCGGCGAGGACCCGTGCGGTGAGGGTGCGGCCCTCGGTGCGGGCAAGTGTCTCCGGGGTCGCCCCGATGAGTCCGTCGACGGCGAAGGTCACGCACGTCGGGTAGGCGGCGGCCAGGTCGAGCAGCACGGCACGGCGGTCGGCGCCGGGCGGCAGGGTGCCGACCAGGTCACGGGCCAGGACGACCTTCTGCGCCCGCCCTGCCCGGATGGCGGTGACCGCGGCGGCGACCGAGGCGGCGTAGGCGTCCTCGTCGACCGCGCCGGGGCGCAGCGCGACGGATACGTGGGGGCCGACGCGGGGGACCGGCACCGAGGTGCTCGTGAAGGGCAGGGGCTCGGGGGTGTCGGTGGTGTCGATCGCGGTGATCCACGCCCGACCCCGCCGACGTCCGACCACGACACGCGGCACGATGAGGACACTCGTGGCGGCGGAGTCGTCGGCGAACGCGAAGGTGCCGAACGCCACCAGGCCACTGCCGCGGAGCCGCACCGGGTCGTCGACGACGGCGGCGGCGACGACCTGTCGCCAGAGTGCGGAGGCATCGCGCATCCGGCTCGGACCGGAGAACTCGAAGCGCAGGGCCTCGCCGATCCCGACGATCCCGTCCCCGCCCCGCACGAAGGCCATCGGGTGCGCGGCGAGCGTGTGGCGGAGGACGGCGCCCGGGTCGTCGAGGATCCGGGTCGAGACCGTGAGCGGCTGGACCGCTGTGGTGGGACGGGTCACGGACCGATGCTACGCGTCAGGGCGCGCCCGGGGTGCGCGGCTCCTGCACGGCTGCCGGGAAGCGTCCGGTCGCGGCCTCTAGGATGACTGGGTGAGCAGAGCGGACATGCAGAAGCGGCCGGACGAAGTGGCGGCCATGTTCGACGACGTCGCAGCGAAGTACGACCTGACCAACGACATCCTGTCGGCGGGCAACGCACCGCTGTGGCGCGTCGCGACGGTGAAGGCCGTCGACCCCCAGCCGGGCGAGCGCGTGCTCGACCTGGCTGCCGGCACCGGGACGAGTTCCGCTGCCCTGGCGAAGAAGGGTGCCGAGGTCACCGCCCTCGACCTGTCGTCGGGCATGATCGCGGTCGGTCGCGAGCGCCACCCCGAGATCACCTTCGTCGAGGGGGACGCCGAACACCTGCCCTTCGCGGACGAGTCGTTCGACGCGGTCACGATCTCGTTCGGGCTGCGCAACGTCAACGACCCGATGCAGGCCCTGACCGAGATGCTCCGAGTGCTCAAGCCCGGCGGCCGTCTCGTGATCTGCGAGTTCTCCACCCCGCCGTTCGCCGCGCTGCGCTTCGGCTACACCACGTACCTCAAGCGGGTCCTGCCCGGCATCGCGAAGCTGTCCAGCAGCAACCCGGCCGCCTACCGCTACCTGGCCGAGTCGATCGAGGCATGGCCGGACCAGCAGGTCCTCAGCCAGTGGCTCCGCGGCGTCGGCTTCACGATGGTCGCGCACCGCAACCTGACCGCCGGCATCGTCGCCCTGCACCGTGGCCGCAAGCCGGTCGAGGGCAGCGTGCGCGAGTCCGCCGCCCGCCGTGCCAAGGCGCGTCGCGAGCACCAGCCCACGGGCGAGCAGCCCCGCGTGGAGCCCGAGGCCTAGGCCAGCGGCCCAGGTCCCCACCGCCACCCCGCGAGTCCACCGCCACCCGCGAGTACGGAGCAGCAGTTGAACCCGAGTGTCCCGGTCGCCCGACGTGCACCGAGTCTCCGAGCGTCCCTCGGCATCGGCGAGCGGCTGTTCGCCACCCCGGCGGACCGTCGTTTCATCGCCGCGGTCGACGACGGGCTCGAGCACGTCGAGCAGGGGCTCGAGGACGCCATGCGTTCCGCCGACACCCTGGCCGACACCACCAGTCGCTACCTGCTGTCGGCAGGTGGCAAGCGGATCCGTCCGACCCTGACCCTGCTCATCGCGCAGCTCGGCGACGGCGTGACCGACCACGTGGTGAAGGCGGCCGTCAGCGTCGAGATGACCCACCTGGCGTCGCTGTACCACGACGACGTGATGGACGAGGCCCCGGTGCGCCGCGGTGTCCCGGCCGCCCACGTCACCTACGGCAACAACATCGCGATCCTCACCGGGGACCTGCTCTTCGCCCGCGCCTCGCTCATCACGGCGGACCTCGGGCCCGAGGGCATCCGGATGCAGGCCGAGACCTTCCAGCGCCTGTGCATGGGGCAGCTCCACGAGACCACCGGCCCGCAGCCCGAGGACGACCCGGTCGAGCACTACCTCCAGGTGCTCAGCGACAAGACCGGTTCCCTCATCGCGACCGCTGCCCGTGCCGGCGTGATGTTCTCGGGCGCCGACCGCTCCCTGCTCGGGGCCGTCGGCACGTTCGGCGAGAAGGTCGGCGTCGCCTTCCAGCTCGTCGACGACGTGATCGACCTCGCTCCGGCGAAGGACAAGACCGGCAAGATCGCCGGCAACGACCTCCGCGCCGGCGTCGACACGCTGCCCCTGCTGCAGCTCCGTCGCCGTGCCGCCTCGGACCCGGACGCCGCGGCCCTGGTCACCCGCATCGAGCGGGACGTCCGTGACGCCCCGGACGACGCCGTCCACTCGGACGCGTACCAGAGCGCCGTCGCCGAGCTCCGCGACCACGAGGCGACCCGTGCCACCCGTGCCCTCGCCGCGAGCTGGGCCGACGAAGCGGTCACCGCACTGGCCCCCCTGCCGGACGGCACCGTGAAACGAGCCCTCACCCGGTTCGCGGAGACGGTCGTCGACCGCAGCCGCTGACCTGAACGAAACTGGAGACCGAACAGTGCCCACCCTCCGACTCGCCATCGTCGGCGCCGGTCCGGCCGGCATCTACGCCGCGGACATCCTCCTGCGGGAGGCGCGCGGCTTCGACGTCTCGATCGACCTGTTCGAGCAGCTCCCGGCCCCCTACGGCCTGGTGCGCTACGGCGTCGCCCCCGACCACCCCCGCATCAAGGGCATCATCAACGCCCTCCGCGACGTCCTGGACCGCGGCGACATCCGGATCTTCGGCAACGTCCGCTTCGGCGAGGACATCACCCTCGAGGACCTGAAGCGGCACTACAACGCCGTCGTCTTCTCGACCGGTGCGATCAAGGACGCCGACCTCGACATCCCCGGCATCGACCTCGACGGCTCGTACGGTGCCGCCGACTTCGTCAGCTGGTTCGACGGGCACCCGGACGTGCCGCGCACCTGGCCGCTGACCGCCGAGAGCGTCGCCGTGATCGGCAACGGCAACGTGGCACTCGACGTGTCCCGGATCCTCGCGAAGCACGCCGACGACCTGCTGCCGACCGAGATCCCGGCGAACGTCTACGAGGGACTCAAGGCCTCACCCGTCACCGACGTGCACGTCTTCGGCCGCCGCGGTCCGGCGCAGGTGAAGTTCACCCCGCTGGAACTCCGCGAACTCGGGGAACTGCGCGACGTCGACATGGTCGTGTACGACGAGGACTTCGACCACGACGAAGCCTCGAAGCTCGCGATCGCCACGAACAAACAGGTCACCGTCATCGACCGTGTGCTGCAGCAGTGGCGCACGCGCGAGGTCGGCGCGGCCAGCCGTCGTCTGCACCTGCACTTCTACGCCAAGCCACTCGAACTGCTCGGCGACGACGACGGCGCGCTCCGCGCCATCCGGTACGAGCGCACCCGTCCGGACGGGCAGGGTGGTGTCGAGGGCACCGGTGAGATCCGCGAGGTCCCGATCCAGGCCCTCTACCGCGCGGTCGGCTACGTCGGCTCACCCCTGCCCGGGGTGCCGTTCGACGAGCGCTACGGCGTCATCCCGAACCACGAGGGCCAGGTGCTCGACACCGACGGCAACCGTATCCCCGGCGTGTACGCCACCGGGTGGATCAAGCGCGGCCCGGTCGGCCTGATCGGACACACCAAGTCCGACGCGATGGAGACCGTGCAGCACGTGGTCACCGACCAGGGGACCTGGTGGAGCCCGGAGGACCCGTCCGAAGCGGCGATCCCGGCACTGCTCCGCGAGCGCGGCGTCGACTTCACGGACCTCGACGGCTGGCACGCCCTCGACCAGCACGAGATGGCCCTCGGCGAGCCGCAGGGTCGGGCCCGGGTCAAGGTCGTGCCGCGCGACGAGATGATCGACGTCTCGCTGCGTCGTCCGAACGTCTCGTCGGGGTCGACGTGGCCCGGTCGCTCGCCCTGTTCGGCATGATGGCGGCCCACGTCGGCGACGTCGCCGAGAACGTCGACTGGGCCGACCCGACGAGCCTCGGGGCGGTCGTGAACGGCCGGTCCGCGGCGCTCTTCGCGGTGCTCGCCGGGGTCTCCATCGGGCTGGTGAGCGGCCGCGACCGCCCGCCCGGACCGCCCGCGATCGGCCGGGTCCGCGCACGCCTGGCGCTCCGGGCCGTCGTGGTGGTCGGCGCCGGGCTGCTCCTGATGGCGCTGCAGACACCCGTGTACGTCGTCCTGCCCACCTACGGCGCCCTGTTCCTGCTGGCCCTGCCCGTCCTCCGCTGGCGAGGGTGGGCACTGCTCCTGCTCGCCGCGGGCTGCGCGGTCGCCTCGGCTCCGGTCGCGCTGGCGATCGTGCCGCTCTACGCCGACGCCGACATGTTCGGCGTGCAGCTCGGGCTGGTCTACCCCGTCGTCACCTTCTGGACGTACGTCCTGGTCGGACTCGCGGTCGCCCGGTCACGGCCGGGAGGCGCGGTGCGGCAGGTCCTGTTCCTCGGGTCCGGCACCGTGGTCGCGACCGCCGCCTACGTCG
The DNA here is from genome assembly GCF_030407555.1 of Curtobacterium sp. APC 4022. NCBI lineage: Bacteria > Bacillati > Actinomycetota > Actinomycetes > Micrococcales > Microbacteriaceae > Curtobacterium > Curtobacterium sp. APC 4022. The sequence continues at coordinate 2,941 of NZ_JASDDD010000040.1, read as the reverse complement.
TCGGGAACGCCGCCGCGCCGATCCCGTTCGACACCACGTACGCGTTCCCCGGCGTGCCCTTCGTGCCGTCCGACTCGGACGCCGGCCAGGCGTTCGCCCAGGTGTTCCTGTCGCCGCGGGACCACTCGTCCTCGATCGTCGACGTCGTCGGCACCGCTGCCGTCGCCGTCGCCGTGATCGCGCTGTGCCGCCTGCTCGTCGACGGACACGGGCCGCTCGTCACCCGGATCGCGTTCCCGTTGGCCGCCGTCGGGTCGATGCCGCTCACCGTCTACGCACTGCACCTCGTCGTGATCGCCGCGTGGCCGGAGATGCCGCAGGGACCGACGACGTGGTGGGCCTTCGTCGTCGGCTCGGTGCTGTTCGCGATGCTCTGGCGCCGGTTCCTCGGCCGTGGCCCACTCGAGCGGCTGACGGCGCGGATCGCCTCGGCGGTGCCCGCACCCGCGCCGGGGCCGGCACCACGCGCCTGACCGTGCGGTCCGCTCCGGCGACCGCTCGACGGGCGTGACCCGCGGGGCGGTCGGGGGACGGGCCTCCTGGCCGGCAGACCGGCTCGGCGGCCGGCCGCTACTGCAGCGCCGCGGTGAGCCGCGCGACGTTGTCGAACACCCGCGACCGACGCGGGCGGGTCAGCCACTCGTCCAGCGTCAGCTGGCGGCTGGCCGCGCGGTAGTCGTCCTGGACGTCCCGGAGCGCGTCCACGAAGGACTTCCCGCGCACCATCACCGAGATCTCCAGGTTCAGGGTGAACGAGCGCATGTCCATGTTCGACGAGCCGATCACCGCGACGTCGTCGTCGATCGTGAAGTGCTTCGCATGCAGCACCGTCGGCGCACGGTACAGCCAGATCTTCACACCGGCCCGGAGCAGCCCCTCGTAGTAGGAACGCTGCGCGTGCCAGGTCATCGCGTGGTCGCCGATCTCGCCGACGAACAACTCGACCTCGACCCCGCGCTGTGCGGTCGTCGTGATCGCGTAGAGCATCGAGTCGTCGGGCACGAAGTACGGCGACGTGATCGACACCCGCTCCTGCGCCGAGTACAGCAGCGCGTTGAACAGGCGCAGGTTGTTCTCGCCGTCGAAGCCCGGGCCGGACGGCACCACCTGGCAGTCCAACGCGTCCGCCCGGTCTGCGCGGTGCACCGGGTCGCTCTCACGGAGCAGCAGCTCGTCGGTCTCGCTGTACCAGTCGGTGACGAACAGCGCGTTGATGCCCGCGACGACCGGCCCCTCGAACCGGGCGAACAGGTCGCGCCACCTGAGACCGCGCTCGATGTTCGCCTTCGTGTCGTAGGAACGGTCGATGAGGTTCTGCGACCCCGTGAACGCGACCGAGCCGTCGACGACCAGGATCTTCCGGTGGTTGCGGAGGTCCGGGCGCTGGAACTTCCCCTCCATCGGCAACAGCGGCAGCATCAGGTGCCACTCGATGCCGGCGGCGTCGAGGAACGCCAGGGTGTCCTTGAAGTACGGGTACCCCCGGCTCGCCCAGTGGTCCATGAGGAAGCGGACCGTCACCCCACGGGCCTGCGCCCGCGCCAAGGACTCGAAGAACGGCCGCGTGGTGTCGTCGAGGGACGCGATGTAGAACTCGACGTGCACGAACCGCCGAGCGGCGTCGACGGCGTGCGTCATCTCGGCGAAGGCGTCGTCGTAGTGCGGGTACAGCTCGGCCTGGTTGCCACCGACCAGCGGCATCGCGCCGAGCTCGCGGTTCAGTCGGGTGATGCTCTCCAGCCACGCGGGCCACGGGTGGTCACGGCGCACCCGCTCGATGCCCTCGGTCTGCTCGAGGATGTAGCGGTTGATCTCGGTTTGTTTCTCACGGCGCGACCGCGGCAGCTTCGTCGACCCGAGCACCAGGAAGAGGATGAAACCGATGTAGGGGATGAGGAAGATCGCCAGCAACCAGCCCGTCGCCGTCTGCGGCTTCCGGTCGATCGGGACGTGTACGAGGGAGAAGGCGCGGATCGCCAGGTCCAACAGGACCAGGATGATGATCAACGCGACGACGAGCCAGTGCTCCACGGTGCGGGTCGGTGTCTGCGCGGGGGAGCGCGGGTCAGCGGAAGTTGATGAACTGCAGGGGCACGTCGAACTCCTGGCCCTTGAGCAGCTGGATGGTCTGCTGCAGGTCGTCGCGGCTCTTCGAGGAGACCCGGAGCTCGTCGCCCTGCACCTGGCTCTTCACCGTCTTCGGTGCCTCGGCCCGGATGACCGCGCCGATCTTCTTCGCGATGTCCTGCTCGATGCCGTTCTTGAACTTCACCTCGATGCGGAACTCCTTGCCCGAGGGGAACGGTTCGCCGGCGTCGAGGCTCTTCAGGCTGATGCCGCGCTTGATCGCCTTCGTCTGCAGCACGTCGAGGACGGCCAGCGCGCGCTCCTCGGTCGACGCCTTGATGAGGACGTCCTCGCCGCTGAACGCGACGGACGCGCCGACGCCCTTGAAGTCGTACCGCTGCTCGATCTCCTTCGCCGCCTGGTTGAGGGCGTTCTCCGCCTCCATCTTGTCGACCTTGCTGACCACGTCGAAGGAGCTGTCTGCCATGCCGCACAGCCTATCCGGCGGCACGCAGGCCCGTTCCGGGAGGCCCGACACACCCCCGGCAACCGGCCAGCGTCCGACCGTGGTCGCGAGCACCTCCGGACATCGGCTATGCTCTTCACCGCGCCTTCGGTCGGTGATGACACGGGCCGGGTGCGCACATGGCGAGTTACCCAAGCGGCCAAAGGGATCTGACTGTAAATCAGCCGGCGTATGCCTCCGGGGGTTCGAATCCCTCACTCGCCACTGTGCTAGCTACACATTCGTGTTGGCTTCCACGAATGGCCCCGTCCTCGGACGGGGCCATTTGCTTTGCTACCGGGGGTACGTCGGAGCGGAGGGGCGGCGGAGCCGGGTGGAGCGGCGGGGGATCGGCTGGTCGGGCAGGAT
>NZ_JASDDD010000039.1:0-34344 GCF_030407555.1 Curtobacterium sp. APC 4022 | reverse complement strand
CGGTCGTCTCCGTCCGTGGACAGCTACAGCGCGACGACCCCGGTTCCGCGACCAGCGTCGTGCTCTTCGCCCGCGGACCGGCACCCGCAGGCCGTCCGACCGGGAGGCACGCCCCACCACCGTCTCGATCGTCCCGACCACGGAGCCGGGCGGCAACTCGGCGGGCACCTCCGCCTCGCCGATCCGCGGCACGTACAGCCGCTCCCCGTCGACCACCGGGCGCGCCAGGTTGAGGCGAGACAGGTCGGCGTCCGCAGCTGCTCCCCCGGCAGCCGTCAGGGCGTCCGTGACCCGGGCGTCGGCGGCGACGCGGACGACCCCCGCATGCTCGACCGCCCCGACGACGTACAGCACGGCGACGTCAGGCGCTGCGGACGCCGACCCGGACGCAGCCGGAGTTGCCGAAGCAGGCGCCGAGGAAGGCGCCGACGCCGTCCCGGGCGGACCCGGGGTTCCAGCGGTCGGCGCTCCCGTGACGATGGACACTCCGGGCTCGTCCGTGCCACCCCCACGACCGCCGCCCCACCACCCGGAGACGATGACCCCGAGCGCGAGCACGCCGACTATCCCCACCAGCAGGAGGGCAGCGCGGGGAGACAGCGTGAACCGGGACATGTCCCGAGACGCTAGGGAGCCCGGCCGGTCGACCGGGCACGGTCAGGCACAGCTGTGGAGAGCGCCCGCACCCCGCCAGTTGTGGAGGAACCAGCCGCCGAGGACCGGCCCCAGCGGGACCGGCCCCAGCGGGACCGACCCAAGCGGACCGACCCCAGCGGAACCAGCCTCCGAGCCGACTACCCCTTGATCGCGATGTTGACCAGCTTCGGCGCCCGGACGATGACCTTCACGATCTCCCGGTCCGCGATGTACCGCTGTACCGCGTGCGACGACCGCGCGAGCTGCTCGAGCTCGTCGGCCTCGATCGACTTCGACACCTCGAACGAGTCGCGCACCTTGCCGTTGACCTGCACGACGGCCGTCAGGGTCTCCTGCACGAGCAGCGTCGGGTCGGCCTTCCGCCACCCGAACGTCGCGACCGGGGCGTCGTACCCGAGCGTCTGCCACATCTCTTCGCCGGTGTAGGGCGCGAAGACGCTGAGTCCCAGCGCGATCGTCTCGGCGGCCTCGCGGACGGCGGGGTCGGCGGCACCGGGGCCGCTGTCGATCGCCTTGCGGGTGACGTTCACCAGGTCCATGAGCCGCGCGATCACGACGTTGAACTTGAACGACTCCATCAGCCCGGGGGCGTCCGCCAGGAAACGGTGGGTCGCCTGCCGGACGCCGCGGTCACCGGTGGACCAGACGGCGTCGGGCGTCGAGGTGACGTCGACGGCGATCCGGTAGGCACGTGCCAGGAACCGGGCGGAGGCCGCCGGCGAGACGTCCTCCCAGTTGATGTCGTCCTCGGGCGGTCCGGCGAAGCCCATCACCAGGCGGATCGCGTCGACACCGTGGGCGTCGAGCTCGTCGCCGAGCGAGACGCCGCCCTTCGACTTCGACATCTTCGAGCCGCCGGAGAGCACCATGCCCTGGTTGAGCAGCGCCGAGAACGGCTCGGTGAAGTCGAGGTAGCCGAGGTCGAACAGCACCTTCGTGACGAAGCGCGCGTAGAGCAGGTGCAGGATCGCGTGCTCGACGCCGCCGATGTACTGGTCGACGGGTGCCCACTTGTTGACGAGCGCCGGGTCGAAGGCCTGCGTGTCGTCGTTCGCGGACAGGAAGCGCAGGAAGTACCACGACGAGTCGACGAAGGTGTCCATCGTGTCGGCGTCGCGCTTGGCGGGCGTGCCGTCGACCGGGTTCGGCACGTTCACCCAGTCGGTCGCACCGCCGAGGGGCGAGGTGCCCTTGGGCTTGAGGTCGAGCCCCTCGGTGGGGGGCAGCACGACGGGCAGCTGGTCCTCCGGCACCGGGTACTCGGTGCCGTCCTCGCCGTGGATGATCGGGATCGGGGTGCCCCAGAAGCGCTGACGCGAGATCAGCCAGTCGCGCAGGCGGTATGTCTTGGCGGCGCGGCCGGTACCCCGCTCGTCGAGCAGGCTGATCGCCGCGGTGATGGCGTGCTGCTTGCTCATGCCGTCGAGCGGCCCGGAGTTGATCATCCGGCCTGCACCCGTCAGGGCCTCGCCGGTGGCGACCGGGTCGAGTGTGGGGACGTCGAAGTCGTCGAGCGTCGCTCCCTCCGGGATGACGGGGATCGCGCCGGTCACGGCGGCGTTCGTGTCGACGACGACCTTGACGGGCAGGTCGAAGGCGCGGGCGAAGTCCAGGTCGCGCTGGTCGTGGGCGGGCACGGCCATCACGGCGCCGTGGCCGTAGTCGGCCAGCACGTAGTCGGCGGCCCAGAGCGGCAGGCGTTCCCCGGTCAGCGGGTGGATCGCCCAGCGGCCGAGCGGCACACCCGTCTTCGGGCGGTCGGCGTTCTGCCGGTCGATGTCCGAGGTCTTCTGCGTCGCGACCAGGTAGTCCTGGAACGCGGCACGGGTGGCGTCGTCGACGGACGGGTCCGCGACGAGTTCGGCGGCCAGGTCGGAGTCCGGGGCGACGACCAGGAAGGTCACGCCGTGGATGGTGTCCGGGCGCGTGGTGAAGACGGTGACCGGTTCGTCACGGCCCTCGATGACGAAGTCGACGTCCGCGCCGACCGAGCGGCCGATCCAGTTGCGCTGCATCGCGATGACCTTCGACGGCCACCGGCCCTCGAGCTGGTTCAGGTCGTCGAGCAGCCGGTCCGCGTAGTCCGTGATCTTGAAGTACCACTGCGTCAGCTTCTTCTTGACGACGACGGCGCCGGAGCGGTCCGAGGTGCCGTCGGGCAGGACCTGCTCGTTGGCCAGGACGGTCTGGTCCACCGGGTCCCAGTTGACCCAGCTGTCCTTCCGGTACGCCAGACCCTTCTCGTACATCTTGAGGAACAGCCACTGGTTCCACTTGTAGTACTCGGGGTCCGAGGTGTGGATCTCGGTCGACCAGTCGAACGACGGGGCGTAGCGCTTGAAGGAGGCCTTCTGCTGCGCGATGTTCGCGTAGGTCCACTCCTTCGGGTCGACCCCGCGCTTGATGGCGGCGTTCTCGGCGGGCAGGCCGAACGAGTCCCAGCCGATCGGGTGCAGCACGTTGAAGCCCTGCTGGCGCCAGTAGCGCGCGACGAAGTCCCCGAGCGCCCAGTTCTCGGCGTGCCCCATGTGCAGGTCGCCGGAGGGGTACGGGAACATCTCGAGGATGTACTTGCGCGGGCGCTTGTCGTCGGGGTCGGCGGTGAAGAGGCCGAGCTCTTCCCACCGCGCCTGCCACTTCTGCTGGATGCGCCGGAAGTCGTAGGTGTGCGGGTCCTCGACGTGCTGCTCGATGGTCACGGTCGTCAACGATACAAGCCGGGAGGCCCGTCCCGCGTCCGTGCGTCGGCTCACCCGTCGAGCAGGCGTCCGTCCCGCATCCGCAGGGTCCGGTCGACGAGGTCGGCGGGCACCGGCACGTGCGACACGACGAGGAGGGTCCGTCCGGCCGCGCGGGCGGTCGTCACGAGGTCGCGGAGCACGCTGTCGCCGAGGTCGGGGTCGATGTCGGCGGTCGGTTCGTCGAGCACCAGGACCGGGAACGCGTGCAGGAGCGCGCGGGCCAGTGCCAGTCGGTGGGCCTGCCCACCGGACACGAGCGAACCGCGCTCCCCCACTCCGGCGTCCAGTCCCCCGCGTCGGCGCACCCAGTCGCCGAGCCCGACCCGGTCGAGCACGGCGAGCAGTTCGACGTCGGTCGCGGTCTCGCGGGCGAAGAGCAGGTTCTGCCGGACGGACTGGTCGAAGACGAACGGGTCCTGCTCGATCAGCCCGATGCGGGCGCGGACGGCGTCGGGGTGCAGGTCCCGCGCCTCCGTCCCGTCCAGGGTGTAGCTGCCGGTGTGGTCGACGAAGCGGACGAGGGCGTCCACGAGGGTCGTCTTGCCGGACCCGCTCGGGCCGCTGAGCACGACGACCTCGCCGGGCCGCAGGTCGAACGAGACCCCGTCGACCGCCGGGGTCGACGCGCCCGGCCAGCGGACGGACAGGTCGCGGACCCGGACCGCGACGGTGCCCGGCACGACGAGGTCGTCGACGTCGGCGGCGTCCTCGGGTTCCGGCACGAGCCCGGCCGGCGGTTCCGCGGGGACGACCTGTTCGACCCGGTCCGCGGCGGCCCGGACACGCCGGAGCGTCAGGACGGCGAGCGGGACCCCGCCGACGACCTCGAACAGGGCGAGCGGCACGAACACCGCCAGCGCCCAGAGCGGACCGTCCAGAGCGCCGCTGACGACCGCCGGAGCGCCGACGGCCAGCACACCGATGACCGCCGCCCCGCCGACCAGCCCGACGAGCGCACCGACGAGCGACTCGACGGCGCCCCGGCGGCGGACCGCCCGGGTGACCCGGTCGTCGAGACGGGCGATGTGGGTGAGTCGTTCCTCCAGCGTTCCGTAGGCGACGAAGACGTCGAGCGTGCGGACCGTGTCGAGGACCAGGTCGGCGACGCGCCCGCGGTCGGCCGCGGTCTCGATGTCCGAGCGGCGGGCGACGGCCGCGGTGACGACCGTCCCGACCAGGGCGGCGACGCCGAGGGCCAGCAGCAGCACGAGGGCGGCCGGCACGGAGACGAACGCGACGGCGACGACGGAGAGCAGTGCGGTGACGCCCGCCGACACGAGTGGCCCGACGACCCGGATCGGCAGGTCCTGCAGCCGGTCGGTGTCGGTGACGAGCCGGGTCATCAGGTCGCCACGCCCGGTCGACCCGAGCCCGGCGGGTGCGACCGAGGCGAGCCGTCGGTACATCTCGGTGCGGACGACGGCGAGCTGCCGGAACGAGGCGTCGTGCCCGGCCAGCCGGTCGACGTAGCGGAAGACGGCACGCCCGAGCGCGAAGGCGCGGACGCCGACCATGACGAGCGTCAGGTAGAGGATCGGCGGGTGCTCGGCGGCCCGGGTGATGAGGTACCCGCTCGCCGCGAGCAGGGCGACGCCGCAGAGCGCGCTGAGCACGCCGGCGGCGACGGCCTTGGCCCAGCCGCGACCACGGGGCAGGGCGAGCCGCAGGACGGACCCGGTGCGGGCCTCCCGGCCGGTGGTGCTGGTCATGCGGACACCTCCTGGGCGGATCGCCGGGACGAGACCGTGACGGAGCCGGTGGCGCCGATCGCGACGACGACGTCGGCCGCGGCCACGACCGCGGGTCGGTGGCTGGCGACGACGACGACCGCCCCCGCGTCCGCCAGGCGGCGGACGGCGGCGACGACCTGCGCCTCGGACTCGGCGTCGAGGGCCGACGTCGGCTCGTCGAGCAGCACCAGCGGCGTCTGCTGCCGGGCCGCGTGGTACAGGCCGCGGGCGACGGCGACACGCTGGGCCTGGCCGCCGGACAGTCCGGACTCGCCGCTGCCGACCGGGAGGCCCGGGTCGACTCCCAGCCCCACCGCACCGAGCGCGGTCCGCACGTCGGCCGTGTCCGGCTCGGCGGAGAGCGCGACGTTCTCGGCGACCGTGCCGCGCACCAGGCGCGGACGCTGGTCGACCCAGGAGGTGCGGTCACGGACCGACAGGTCGGCGCGGCCGGGCACGGTGACGGTGCCGTCGGCGGGCAGGACCCCGCGGATCGCGGCGATCAGGCTGGACTTGCCGGAGCCGCTCGGGCCGACGAGGGCGACGACGGTGCCGGCCGGGGCGGTGAGGTCGACCGGACCGACGACGGTCTCGGGGCGGTGCACGGTCAGCCCGGCGAGGACGAGGGCGGCGGAGTCCGACCGGATCGGAGCCAAACCCACCGGAGCGGGACCCTCCGGAGCCGACCCGTCCGGGTCGTCGAGCACGTCGAGCACGGCCTGCGACGCCGCCACCCCGTCCTGGGCCGCGTGGAAGTCGGCGCCGACCTGCCGGAGCGGGGCGAACGCCTCCGGGGCGAGGACCAGCACGAACATCGCCGCACCGAGGCCGAGCGAGCCGTCGACCAACCGGATGCCGATCGACACCGCGACGAGCGCGACCGACAGGCTCGCGGCGAGCTCGAGGGCGAAGCCGCTGACGAACGACAGCCGGAGCACGCCGATCGTGCCCCGGCGGTACTCGTCGGTGACCTGCCCGATGCGGCCGACCTGACGGCGGGCCCGCCCGAAGACCTTGAGGGTCGCGAGTCCCTCGACGGCCTCGGTGAAGGCCCCGCCGAGTCGGGCGAGCGCGTCCGCCTGCTGCTGCTGCAGCGAACGGGTGGCGAGCCCGATGAGGACCATGAACACCGGGATGACCGGCATCGCGCACACGATCACGACGGCACTCGTCAGGTCGCCGGACCCGATCGCGACGAGCAGCATCGGGGTCGCGACCGCGGTCAGGGCGAGCTGCGGCAGGTAGCGGCCGAAGTAGGCGTCGAGTGCGTCGAGCCCGGGGCCGAGCGTGGTGGCGAAGCCGGCGCTCGACCGACCGGCGAGCCACCCGGGGCCCCGGTCGGCCGCGCGCCGGAGCACGGCGGCGCGGAGTTCGCTCTTCACGCGAGCACCCGCGCGGGCGGCGAGGTCGTCCGTCGCCCAGGACGCGACCGCCCGCAGCAGGAACGCCCCGCCGAGCAGCGCGAGCGTGCCGGCGAACGTCGCGGGGACGACGCCCGCGCGGACCGCGTCGACGACCTGGGTCACGGCGGCCGCGATCCCCCACGCGATCGCGATGGTCGCGATCGTCCGGACCGCGCCGGTGCCGGCGGCGGCCACGACGAAGCCGCGTGCCGTCCGGGACAGACGGAGCAGGCGGGGGTCGAGCGGCTTCACACGTGCCTCCTGGTCAGTGCGAGGCCTGCGCGACGGTGGCGCGCGAGACCCGCTTGCGGAAGACCCAGTACGTCCACGCCTGGTAGGCGAGCACGAGCGGGATGCAGACCAGCGCGACCCAGCTCATCACCGTCAGCGTGTACGTGCCGGACGAGGCGTTGGCGACGGTCAAGCTGTTCGCCGGGTCGTTCGTGGCGGGCATGACGTCCGGGAACACCGCGGTGAACATCGCCAGGACGACCGCCGCGATGGTGACGGCCATCAGGGCGAAGGCACGTCCCTCCCGGCCGCGTGCGGCACAGAGGACCGCGACGACCAGGGCCACGGCGCCGACGGCGGAGAGCACGAGCGACGTCGGGGTGGACCGGACGAGCGCCATCGTGACCAGGAAGACCGCCGCCACGACGATCGTGACCACGCCGGCGCGCTTCGCCAGGCGCATCGCCCGCTCGCGTATCTCGCCCTCGGTCTTCAGCGCCACGAACACGACGCCGTGGGTGAAGAAGACCAGCAGCGTGGTGGCACCGGCGAGCAGTGCGAAGGGGTTGAGCAGGTCGAACAGCGTGCCGGTGTAGTTGTGTCCGGAGTCCATCGGGATCCCGCGGACGACGTTGCCGAACGCGACGCCCCAGAGGAACGACGGCACCGCGCTGCCGACCACGATCATCAGGTCGAACCGGCGCTTCCACGCCAGGTGCTTGTTCTGGTGCCGGTACTCGAACGACACCCCGCGCAGGATCAGCGCGGCGAGGATGAGCAGCAGCGCCAGGTAGAAGCCGGAGAACATCGTCGCGTACCACTCGGGGAAGGCGGCGAACAGGCAGGCGCCGGCGACGATCACCCAGGTCTCGTTGAGGTCCCAGACGGGGCCGATGGTGTTGATGAGGACGCGGCGGTCGGTGTCGTCCTTGCCGAGGAACGGCAGGGACATGCCGACGCCGAAGTCGAACCCGTCGAGCACGAAGTACCCGACGAAGAAGAGTCCGACGATCGCGAACCACAGAACGGGCAGGTCCATCTCAGGCAGCTTCCATCTCTAGTAGACCGTCACTTCGTGCTTGACCTCGCCGGTCTCCGCGTCGACCTCGGCCGGGGCGGCCGGGCCCTCCTGGGCGACCTTCTTGATGAGTCGGAACTCGACCACCGCGAGGGATCCGTAGATGAGGGTGAACACGACGAGCGAGATGAGGACCTCGAGGCCCGTCACGTTCGGGGAGACACCGTCGGCCGTCTTGAGCAGGCCGAACACGAGCCACGGCTGGCGGCCCATCTCGGTGAAGACCCAGCCGACGATCATCGCGGCCATCGGCAGCGGCACCGCCCAGATCGCGATGCGCCAGATCCACCGCTGCTGCGGGAAGCGGCCCTTGCGGGTCAGCCAGAGCCCGGCGAGCGAGACCAGCACGGCGCCCATCCCGAGCGCGATCATCCAGCGGAAGGACCAGTAGGTCACCCAGATGATCGGCTTGTAGTTCCCCGGGCCGTAGACCTGCGTGTACTGCGCCTGCAGGTCGTTGATGCCCTCGACGGTGCCGGTGAAGGTGTGCGTCGACAGGAAGGACAGCAGGTAGGGCACGCGGATCGAGAACAGTTCGGTCACGCCGTCGGGCGTGCCGAGCGTGAAGATCGAGAACGAGGCGTCCTTGCCGGTCGCGGTGTTGTAGAGCGCCTCGGCGGCGGCCATCTTCATCGGCTGCGTGTCGACCATGGTGAGCCCGAGCTGGTCACCGGTCAGGACCGTCAGCGCACCCGCGGCGACCATCGTCCAGAGGCCGAACTTCAGCGCCGGCATCATCGTCTCGAGGTTCTGGTTGCGCGCCAGGTGGTACGCGGCGACCGAGATGATCACGCCGGCGGCGACCATGAAGCACGCGAAGATCGTGTGCGGGAAGGCGGCCAGGGCGACCTTGTTGCCGAGGACGGCCCAGATGTCGGTGAGTTCGGCACGACCCTTCGCCGCGTTGATCGCGTAGCCGACCGGGTGCTGCATGAACGCGTTGGCGGCGATGATGAAGTACGCCGACATGATCGTGCCCGCGCTGACGCACCAGATGCTCGCCAGGTGCAGCTTCTTCGGCAGACGGTCCCAGCCGAAGATCCAGACGCCGATGAACGCGGCTTCGAAGAAGAACGCCAGGATGCCCTCGAGCGCGAGCGGGGCGCCGAAGACGTCGCCGACGAAGCGGGAGTAGTCCGACCAGTTCATGCCGAACTGGAACTCCTGCACGATGCCGGTGACGACCCCCATCGCGAAGTTGATGAGGAAGATGCGTCCGAAGAAGCGGGTGAGCTGCAGGTAGTGCGCCCGCCCGGTCCGGACCCAGGCGGTCTGGAACACCGCGACGACGACGGCCATGCCGATCGTCAGCGGGACGAAGAGGAAGTGGTAGATCGTCGTCAGACCGAACTGCCACCGCGACAGCAGGAGCGGGTCCAGGAGGTCGTTCATGCTTCGACGGTACTGTCGCCCGCGCAGATTCGACAAGTTGTAGAGGGGCCTCGTGCACGAACGTGCACAGGCTCTGCACGGTACAACCGTGCGGAACAAGTGTCACGCACGAGTGCCCCCGGAACGACGACAGGCGCCGGGCTCGATGCCCGACGCCTGTCGTCGTGGGTCCCGCGCAACGACGCGGGATCCGGGGTGTCCGTGCGACCTAGAGCAGGCCCTCGTCGGTCAGGAAGTCCTTCGCGATCTTCGAGGCCTTCTCCTTGTCGACGGTGCTCTTGGTGTTGAGCTCGATGAGCGCGTCGGTCGTCAGGACCTTGCTCACCTTGTCGATGTCCGCCGCGGCCTTGTCGTCGACCTTGCTCGACACCACCGGGGTGACGTTCTGCGGCACGATGAGGTTCTTCGGGTCCTTGAGGACCACGAAGTCGTTGGCCTTGATGCTCGGGTCGGCGGTGTAGATGTCCGCGAGCTGCACGGTGCCGTCCTTGAGCGCCTTGACCGTCAGGGCCCCGCCGGAGTCCTCGATCGCCTTGGACTGGACCGTGACGCCGTACACGGACTCCAGGCCCTTCGGACCGTACGGACGCGTCTGGTTCTCCGAGTTCGCGCCGACCGTCAGCGTGCCCTTGACCTTCGACAGGTCGGCGAGGCTCGTCACGTCGTTCTCCTCGGAGAACTTCTTCGTGACGGTGTAGCTGTCCTGGTCGGTGGCCTCGGCGGCGTCCAGGGCACGGAGCCCCTTCGGCAGGGCCTTCTCGAGTCCGGCCGTGATCTCCGACTCGGTCTTCGCGGTCGAGTTCTTGTCGAAGTACTGCAGCAGGTTGCCGCCGTACTCCGGCATGACGTCGATCGCGCCCTTCTCGAGCTGCGGGAGGTAGACCTCGCGCTGCCCGATGTTGAAGTTCCGCTTCACCTGGAAGCCGTCCTTCTCGAGGACCTGGGCGTAGAGCTCGGCGATGATCTCGTTCGAGTAGTACTGCTGCGACCCGACGACGATGGTCTTCGAGTCGGAGGAGGTGCTGGAGCCGCTGTCGAGCGGGCTGCTGGAGGAGCAGCCGGCGAGGGCGGCGGCCACGCCGACGGCGACCGCGGCGGCGATGCCGGCGCGGAGCTTGGGTGCTGTGATCACGAGGGGGTTCCTTCCGGGATGGGTGTGTGGGGCCGCTCACGCGATCCCGAGCGACGCCGTGTCGGACGGTCGGCGACGCCCGCGGGCACCACCGCCCGCTGGAGCACGGAGAAGACGATCTCGAACGCGATCGCGAGTGCGATCACGAGGATGGAGGCGCCGAGCATCATGGCGTAGTCCTGGGTCTTCAGCCCGAGGAACACGTAGCCACCGAGCCCGCCGGAGCCGACGTACGCGGCGAGGGTGGCGGTGGCGACGACCTGGAGCACGGCGGCTCGGACGCCACCGACGAGCAGCGGCAGGCCGAGCGGGATCTCGACCTTGGTCAGGATCTGCCACTCGGTCATGCCCTGTGCCCGCGCGGCGTCCACGGTCACCGGTTCGACGGACTCGATGCCGGCGTAGGCACCGGCGAGCACCGACGGGATCGCCAGGACGACGAGCGCGAGCAGGGGTGCCTGCAGGTTGGCGCCGAGCATGAGGCCCACCAGGGTGAGCACGCCGAGTGTCGGCAGGGCGCGGATGCCGCCGGACAGGGCGATCGCGAAGCCGCGGGCCTTGCCGGTGTGGCCGATGGCGTAGCCGATCGGGATGGCGATCACCGACGCGATGAGGACGGCGAGCAGCGAGATCCAGATGTGTTCCCACAGCCGCTCGGGCACGGCGTCCGGGCCGGCGTAGTTGGCGGGGTCGAACACCCAGCCGAAGGCCTGTCCGATGATCATGAGGTGACCTCCGCGTTCTGGAGCACGCGGCGGGTCGCACGCTTCGACGGCGCCGAACGACGCGTCCACGGCATCACGATGCGGCCGAGCAGCACGAGCAGCCCGTCGATCGCGAACGCCAGGACGAGCACCATCACGACACCCGCGAGGATCTCCTCGGGGATGTTCCGACCGATGCCGTCGGTGAAGAGCGACCCGAGGCTCTGGATGCCGAGGACCGCGCCGACCGTGGTCAGCGAGATGGTCGACACCGAGACGACCCGGAGGCCGGCGAGCAGCACGGGGCCGGCGAGCGGCAGGTCCACGCGGAAGAAGCGCTGTGCTCCCGAGTACCCCATCGCGGTCGCGGCCGAGGTGGTGTCCGGGTCGACCGAGCCGAGGCCGTCGACGGTCGAGCGGACCATCAGCGCGAGGCCGTAGAGCGTCAGGCCGACGACGACGTTGACCGGGTCCTGGAGTCCGGTGCCGATGAGCCCCGGCAGGGCGATGAACAGCGGGAGCGACGGGATGGCGTAGAGCAGCCCGGCGAGCGTGACGATGCCGCCACCCAGACCGCTGCTCACCCGACGTGCACCGGGCCGGCGGAGTCGGACGACGAGCCAGCCGATCGGGATCGACAGCAGGAACGCGACGATGATCGGCGGGATCGCGATCGCCAGGTGCGCGACCGTGTCGTCCCCGATCGTGTCGAGGTTCGACAGCACCCAGTTCACCGGGTGCTCCCACCCTGCGCCGCAGCACCCGGGGCGCTGGGCGTCCCGGCCTCGGAGCGGACAGCGGCAGCGGCGTCGACGACGCCGACGGGACCGGTCAGGACGCCGGCGGCGCGACCGTCCCCGTCCACGACGACCGGACCGGTCGGGGTCTGCTCGACGCGGAGGGACCGACGGCCCCGGCCCACGCCGATGAAGTTCGCGACGAAGTCGTCCGCCGGGGCGGACAGGATCTCGGCGGGGGTCCCCTGCTGGGCGATCTCGCCGCCCTTCTTGAGGATCACGACCTGGTCGCCGAGCTTGAAGGCCTCGTCGATGTCGTGCGTGACGAAGACGACGGTCTTGCCGAGCTCACGCTGCAGTCGGATCAGCTCGTCCTGCAGGTCGTTGCGGACGAGCGGGTCGACGGCGCCGAACGGTTCGTCCATGAGCAGGACGTTCGGGTCGACCGCGAGACCACGGGCGACGCCGACGCGCTGCTGCTGTCCGCCGGAGAGCTGCGAGGGGTACCGGTCGGCGAGCGACCGGTCGAGGCCGACGGTGTCCATCAGCTCGAGGGCACGCTTCCGCGCGTCGGCCTTCGAGACACCGGTGAGCAGCGGCACGGTCGCGATGTTGTCGGCCACCTTGCGGTGCGGCAGCAGCCCGGCGTTCTGCATCACGTAGCCGATCCGACGGCGCAGCTGCACCGGGTCGACGCCGGCGATGTCCTCGCCGTCGATCTGGACGGACCCCGCGGTCGGGTCGATCATCCTGTTGATCATCCGGAGGAGCGTGGTCTTGCCACAACCGCTCGAACCGACGAACACCGTCGTGCTCCGCGAGGGGATCACGAGGTCGAACGACTCGACGGCGTTCGTGCCGTCCGGGTAGGTCTTGCGCACCGAGCGGAACTCGATCATGGGTGCCCTTCTTGGTGGAGGTAGCCCGACTCCGGAGAACAGTACATGCCCGAGCGCATACCGGTTCGCTCGGGTCCGATCGTGACGCCTGGCGGACATCCACCCCAGGTCCGCGCAGTTCGGACACGAACGCCCGCCCCTCCTGTCCGGAGGAACGGGCGTTCGGGTGGTTCCGGGTCGACTCGTGCCGACCGGCGATCGATCAGGAGGCCCCGATCACCGACTCCAGGTACGGCCGGCTCATCGCGCGGTACGCCGCGATCAGCTCGGTGTCGGGGTGGTCGCGGTCGACGTGGGCGCGGGCGAGGACCGCGTGCGCCGACTCCGCCAGGACGACCCACGCGCGGTTCACCGCGTCGGTCTGCGGCAGGTCGAACCGCTCGCGCATCACGGTGCCGACGGCCCCGCCGAGCGCGGCGAGCCGGTCAGCGTCCTCGTCACCGGAGGTGGTGTCGATGTCGGCGAACCGGATGGCCCGGAAGCCGGGCTCGGTGCGGTACATCTCCGCCGTCATGTCGACGAGCGCGTCGCAGCCTTCCTGCCACGTCGTGGCACCCGAGGCGTCGAGCGTCTCGACGAAGCGGGCGGCGAGGCGCTGGGTGCAGCGGATGGCCAGGGCCTCGACCACGGCGATGCGGTCCGGGAAGTACCGGTAGACCGTGCCGATGGACGCGCCGGCACGCTCGGCGACCATGGCGGTCGTGAGCCGCTCGAAGCCGATCTCGTCGATGACCGCGGCAGCGGCGTCGAGCAGGCCCGCGAGGCGCGCCGAGCTGCGGGCCTGGACCGGCTCGTTCCTGAGCAGTGATGATCCCCCCGGCAGTGCGTTCGAAACCTCGGTGACGAGCACGTGAACTCCTTCTCGCGGTGACCGCGGGCTGACTGGCTGAGACCGCAACTCTCGCAGACGACGGCTTGGTCTTGGCTGCGATTCCCGGGGTGTCGGGTCCCCGGCCCCGTCCGGCGAGCACCCCGCATGGGATGATGGTGCGATGCCCGAGTCGACGCCTCCCGACCCTGCCGCGCCCCGGGACACCGTCCCGACGCCCGAGGGCAGCGCTGCTCCGGGCCGGGACGCCCGGTCCGTGGAACGCGAGCACGACCGGCGCGAACAGTCCCCCTGGGGCATCCAGCAGTGGGAGACCGCGATCCCCGAACCGATCCTGCACCGGGCCGCCCGCATCGAGGACGCCGTGCAGGAGTACCGCGAACAGCACGCCCGGAAGCGCGGTCAGGTCCCGACGGTCATCCCCTACACGGGCTACGGCGCACCGGGGTGGGTCCGTGTGCTCTGCCGGGTGCTGCTCACCCGCCGGGGCCTGGCCTCCGACGTCTCGTACGCGGGCGTCCGCGGCTGGCGCAGCTTCACCAGCGTGGCCGTCGACCACGCCGAGGTCACCATCACCGCCGGCGGCAGCACCCACACCGTGCAGAGCGACCGTGGCGGGGTCGTCGACGCCATCGTCCCGATCGACCTCGAACCCGGCTGGCAGACGATCCGCCTGTCCGCCGGCGGCATGCGCGACGTGGACGCGGACGTCTTCGTGGTGCACCCGGACACCCGCTTCGGCCTGCTGTCGGACATCGACGACACCGTGATGGTGACGAGCCTGCCCCGTCCGATGCTGGCCGCCTGGAACTCGTTCGTGCTCACCGAGCACGCCCGACGTCCGGTGCCGGGCATGTCGGTCCTCTACGAACGCGTCCTGGCGCAGCACCCGGGCGCGCCCACCGTGTACCTGTCCACCGGCGCCTGGAACGTGGCACCGACGCTGCAGCGCTTCCTGACCCGGAACATGTACCCGTCCGGCACCCTGCTGCTCACCGACTGGGGCCCCACCCACGACCGGTTCTTCCGCAGCGGGCAGCAGCACAAGCAGGACAACCTGCGCCGCCTCGCCCGGGACTTCCCGGACATCCAGTGGTTGCTCGTCGGCGACGACGGGCAGCACGACGAGCACCTCTACGGCGAGTTCGCCAGGGAGCACCCGGACAACGTCGCCGCGGTCGCGATCCGGCAGCTGTCCACCAGCGAGGCGGTCCTGGCCGGTGGTCGGTCGCGTGCCCAGGAGCGCACCCGCGACTCCACCGTGCCGTGGGTCTACGCCCCGGACGGCGCCGGTCTCTGGACCGAACTCGGACGCGTCGGGATCGCCGAACTCGACTGAGCGGCGCCCGAAGTGCTGCCGGGAGCGATCTGAACGCACCTTCAGCGCAGGTGCGCCGCAGCCTCCGGGTGGTTCGATCAGGGCATGGCTCAGCGCATCGAGGACCACGCCCTCATCGGGGACTGTCACACCGCCGCACTCGTCACCCGGGACGGTGACATCGACTGGGCGTGCCTCCCCCGGTTCGACAGTGCATCGACGTTCGCGTCCCTGCTCGGCGACGAACACGACGGGCAGTGGTCGCTCCGCCCCGCCGACCCCGAGGCGACCCCGGTGCGCCGGCACGACGGCGACTCCCTGGTCCTCTCGACCGTGTGGACCACCACGACCGGCGTCGTCGAGGTCACCGACTTCATGCCCGTCGACGCCCACCGCGCGACCATCGTCCGCCGGGTCCGCGGCCTCACCGGCACGGTCGAGATGCGGCAGGTGCTCCGCATCCGGTTCGGGTACGGCTCCGTCCTGCCCTGGATCCGGCAGCTCGGCAACGCGGACGAGCCGGTCCTCGTCGCGACCGCCGGCCCGGACGCCGTCGTCGTGCGGGGCCCGCGCTTCCGCGCCGACGACCACCGGCACACCGCCACCACGACGATCGCGGACGGCGACGTGCTCGACACCGTCCTCACCTGGTACCCGTCGCACCGCGAACCGCCGGAGCCGTTCGACGTCGACGCGGCCCTGCACCACACCCGCGACTGGTGGCACGACTGGACCTCCCGCACCCGCGCCGAGGGGAAGTACGCCCCCGCCGTCCGCAGCTCCCTGATGTACCTGCGGGCGATGACCCACGCCGAGACCGGCGGCGTCGTGGCGGCCGCGACCACGAGCCTCCCGGAGGACCCTGGCGGCGAACGCAACTGGGACTACCGCTTCGTGTGGCTGCGTGACGCGTCGATGGCGCTCGCGTCCCTCATCGCCCACGGGTACCGCGACGAGGCGTCGCACTGGCGGGCCTGGCTGCTCCGGGCGATCGCCGGCGACCCCGACGACGTGCAGATCATGTACGGCATCGCCGGCGAGCGGGAGTTGCCGGAACGCACGCTCGACCACCTGGCCGGGTACGCCGACTCGAAGCCGGTCCGCGTCGGCAACGGGGCGTACACGCAGTACCAGGGCGACGTCTTCGGCGAGGTCCTGGCGGCCCTGCACGACGCCCGCGAACTCGGTGTCGAGGAGAGCGGCGCCTCCTGGTCGCTGCAGCGCGCCCTCCTCAGCCACGTCGAGGCGCACTGGCAGGAGCCCGACAACGGCATCTGGGAGATGCGCGGACCGCGACGGCACTTCACCCACTCGCGCGCGATGATCTGGGCCGCCTTCGACCGCGGGGTCGCCGCGTGCGAGGAGTTCGGCCTGGAGGGGCCGGTGGAGCGTTGGCGCACCCTGCGCGACCAGGTCCGGGCCGAGATCGAGGAGCACGGCTGGAACGCCGAGCGGGGCGCGTACCGCCAGCACTACGACACCGACGAGGTCGACGCGAGCCTGCTCGTGCTCCCCCAGATCGGCTACTGCAAACCAGACGACCCGCGGATGCTCGGGACGGTGGCCGCCATCGAGCAGGACCTGCGGGTCGGCGACGACGGACTGCTGCTCCGGTACCGGACGTCCTCCGGCTTCGACGGACTCAGCGGCGCGGAACACCCGTTCCTGGCCTGCTCGTTCTGGCTGGTCGAGCAGTACGCCGGCTCGGGGCGGGTCGAGGACGCGGAACGGCTCATGGACGTCCTCGTCGGGTTCGCGAACGACGTCGGGATGCTGTCCGAGGAGATCGACGTCGCGACCGGCCACCACATCGGCAACACCCCGCAGGCGCTCTCGCACCTGACGCTCGTCACCGCGGCCGACGCGATCGCACGGGCGAAGGGGGCAGCGGCCGGGCACCGGACCCGGGCGGCACAACACGGCGGCGGCACCTGGAGCGTCAGCGGTGCCGGCGAGCGGGCCGGCGGACCGGCCTGACGCCGGCGCGGTCACGCACGTGGTGCGCCACGACGGACGGGAGGCCCGGTACCAGCTGGTACCGGGCCTCCCGTCATGCGGTGGTCGCGTCGGTCAGGACGAGCTGACCCACTCGGCCGGGCCGCGCGAACCCGCGCGGTACTCCTCGAGCGGGACCGCACCGGACTTCCAGGCGTTCACGACCGGCTCGACGATCTCCCAGCAGCGCTCCGCGACGTCGCCGCGGATGGAGAGCAGCGGGTCGTCGTGGAAGATGCCGTTGAGGACCTCGCCGTAGGGGGTGAGCTCGCCGTCGTCGAACGAGGACGACAGGGTGACCTGGCCCATCTCGAACGGGTTGCCGCCGCCGTTGGCCGAGACCGACAGCTCGATCTCGTCCGGGTTGAGGACGATGCGCAGCGTGTCCGCCTTCGGCCGACCGGACAGGCCGGAGGGCAGGCGCGTCACGGGCTTGAAGGTGATGAGGACCTCCTTGCGGCTGGCGCCGAGCGCCTTGCCGGAGCGGAGGGTGAAGGGGACGCCGGCCCAACGGGCGGTGTCGACCTCGACCTCGATCTCGGCCAGGGTCTCGGTCTCGCGCGACGGGTCCACCCCGTCCTCCTGCTGGTACGACGGCAGGTCCTTGCCGTCGATCGTGCCGGCGGTGTAGACCGCGCGGCGGGAGGCGATGGTCGCGTCGTCGCCCTTGAGGCGCGTCGAGCGGAGCACGCGCGCCAGCGACGAACGGAACTCGACCGAGTCGATCGCTGCCGGGGCGTCCATCGTCACGAGCGCCAGGATCTGGAGCAGGTGCGACTGGATCATGTCGAGCAGGGCGCCAGCCTCGTCGTAGTACTGCGCGCGGTTCTCGAGGCCCAGGGTCTCGTCGTAGAAGACGTCGACCTTCTCGATGTTGTCGGCGTTCCAGATCGGCTCGAACATGCGGTTCGCGAAGCGCAGACCGATGATGTTGAGGACCGTGGTGCGTCCGAGGAAGTGGTCGGTGCGGTGCACGCGCTCTTCCGGGACGAGCTCGAGGACCGTCTTGTTGAGCGCCTCGGCGCTGGCGACGTCGGTGCCGAAGGGCTTCTCGAACGCCAGGGTGGTGCCCTCGGGCAGCTCGACGTGCTGGAGCGCCTCGCAGATGTCGGACGCGATCTGCGGCGGCAGCGCGAAGTAGAGGATCGGCTCGGCCTCGGCCGCGTCGAGCAGGGCCTTCAGGTGCTCCGGGTCGGTCGGGTCGCCCTGGATGAACTTCGTCGACTCGATGGTCGCGTCGACCTCCGGGCCCGCGACGTCCTGCGACGCGAACGACTTCGTGACGACGTCCTTCCACTGCTCCTCGCTGCGGGCGCTGCGGCCCGTGCCGATGAGCTGGACCGGGACGGAGCGGCCGCTCTGCAGGAAGGTCCCGAGACCCGGCAGGAGGAGGCGTGAGGCGAGGTCGCCGGTCGCGCCGAAGATGATGAGCGTGCGCTTGTCAGTCACCGGAGGTGACTCCTTTCGCTTGTGGACGGTCCGCAGGACCTGCGGCCGCGGTCATGCGGTCCTCAGGAGCCAAGGTCCATCGTGCCCGGGAGATTCCCGGACCGTTCCAGATGTTGTTCGATGCACGCGTCCGGTGGCGGCGATCCGCCTGCCCCGGACGCAGTTCGGGCGGCACCGAGATGGTGCCGCCCGAAGCGTGTGTGGCGTGGGTCAGTGCCCGAAGTTGCCGCGGTAGTACTCGTAGACCCAGCCCACGAGCGTGATCGCGACGAGCACGAGGCCGATCGGCACGATCCAGAGACCAGCTGCGACCCCGAGGAACACGAGCGCGATCGCCGCGGCGAGGAACAGCGGCCACCACGACCACGGGCTGAAGTGCCCGAGCTCGGCGTCGCCGTCCTCGATGTTGGCGTCCTGACGGTCCTCGGGCAGCACCCCGCCCTGCGCCGACATGACGCGGCCCAGGTAGAAGGCGATGAAGGCGGACATGATGCCGGTCAGGCCGATCGACAGGGTGCCGACCCACTCGACGGAGCCGTAGTAGATCATCGACCAGATCGTGTAGGCGGCGTCCGCGAGCACGAAGAAGACGAACAGGATCCAGAACAGATTGGTGTTGGCGCGCATGGCTGCTACTTCACCTGGCCCTTCGCGGCGTCGTAGGTCGGAGCGTCAGGTGCGTCCTTCGCCGGACCCACACCGACCGGCACGCCGGCCTCGGGGTGGTTCAGGTCGAACGCCGGGGACTCGGAACGGATCCGCGGGATCGAGGTGAAGTTGTGCCGCGGCGGCGGGCAGGAGGTCGCCCACTCGAGCGAGCGGCCGTAGCCCCACGGGTCGTTGACGGCCACCTTCGGGGCGTTCCGCGCGGTGACGTAGACGTTGAAGATGAACGGCAGGAACGAGATGCCGAGGATCATCGAGCCGATCGTCGACACCTGGTTCATCCAGGTGAAGCCGTCGTTCGGCAGGTAGGTCGCGTACCGACGGGGCATGCCCACGACGCCCAGCCAGTGCTGGATGAGGAACGTGGTGTGGAAGCCGACGAACAGCAGCCAGAAGTGGATCTTGCCGAGACGCTCGTTGAGCATCTTGCCGGTGAACTTCGGCCACCAGAAGTAGAAGCCGGAGAACATCGCGAACACGACCGTGCCGAAGACCACGTAGTGGAAGTGCGCGACGACGAAGTACGTGTCGGACACGTGGAAGTCGAGCGGCGGCGACGCCAGGATCACGCCGGTGAGACCACCGAAGGTGAAGGTCACGAGGAACCCGATGGCCCAGAGGATCGGCGTCTCGAAGGTGACCGAACCGCGCCACATCGTGCCGACCCAGTTGAAGATCTTCACGCCGGTCGGGACCGCGATGAGCATCGTCATCAGCGAGAACCAGGGCAGGAGGACGCCACCGGTGACGTACATGTGGTGCGCCCACACCGTGACCGAGAGGGCCGCGATGGTGATGGTCGCGTAGACGAGGGTCTTGTAGCCGAAGATCGGCTTGCGGCTGAACACCGGGAAGACCTCGGACACGATGCCGAAGAACGGCAGGGCGATGATGTAGACCTCGGGGTGCCCGAAGAACCAGAACAGGTGCTGCCAGAGCAGGGCACCGCCGTTGGCCGGGTTGAAGATCTGTGCGTCGAACACGCGGTCGAGACCGAGGCCGAACAGTGCGGCGGCGAGGACCGGGAAGGCCATCAGCACGAGGAGGCTCGTGACGAGCACGTTCCACGTGAAGATCGACATGCGGAACATCGTCATGCCCGGGGCACGCATCGTGATGATCGTGGTGATGAAGTTGACCGCACCGAGGATGGTCGAGAAGCCCGTCATCCCGAGCCCGAAGACCCACAACGTGCCGCCGAGCCCTGGTGTGAACGTCGTGTCACTCAGTGGCGCGTAGGCGAACCACCCGAACGAGGCCGCACCCTGCGGGGTGAGGAAGCCACCGACGGCGATCGCGCTGCCGAAGAAGTACATCCAGAAGGCCAGGCCGTTCAGACGCGGGAACGCCACGTCCGGTGCACCGATCTGCAGCGGCATGATCGCGTTCGCGAAGCCCGAGAACAGCGGCGTCGCGAACATCAGCAGCATGATCGTGCCGTGCATCGTGAAGAGCTGGTTGTACTGCTCCTTGGTCGCGACGACCTGGAGCCCCGGCTCGAACAGCTGCGCACGGATGACGAGCGCCATGATGCCGGCGAGCAGGAAGTAGAGGAACGAGGTGATCAGGTACATGTACCCGATCGTCTTGTGGTCGGTGGAGGTCGCCCACCGGACGATGATGTTGCCCTTGCGACCGACCCTCGATGCCTGGAAGTCCGGCGTCGAAGGCCTGGTTGTCGCCTGGCCGACGAATGACGTTGTCATTGAGACGCGCCCTTACTTCTTCTCGCTGGACGCCTCGGCAGGCGTCTCGTTGTTCGGCTGGTTCGTGTTGGTGTCGTACTCGTTGCCGAGCAGACCGACCTTGCCCTGGTCCTTGAGGGACGCGAGGTAGTCGTCGTACTTCGCCTGCGACACGACCTTCACCTGGAAGAGCATGAGGGAGTGGTACTCACCGCAGAGCTCGGCGCACTTGCCCTGGTAGGTGCCTTCCTTCTCCGGGATGAAGTACTCGTAGTTCGTCCGGCCCGGGAGCATGTCCTTCTTGTAGAGGAAGTCGATGACCCAGAAGGAGTGGTTGACGTCGCGAGAGCTGAGCTCGATCTCGACCTTCTTGCCCACCGGCAGGTACAGCGTCGGGAGGAGCGACTCGTCGATGGCGCCGCCACCGTTCTCTTCTTCCTGGGCCTGGATGCCCTGGTAGTAGACGCTTTCCTTCGGGTTGCTCTTGTCGATGTAGTTGAAGTCCCAGCCCCAGCGCTTGCCGTAGACGTGCACGGTGGCATCGGGCTGTGCGAACGGCTTCTCGATCGCTTCCTGGTCCTTCGCGGTGAAGGCGAAGAAGCCGAGGACGAGGATCAGCGGCACGATCGTGTAGAAGATCTCGAGCGGCATGTTGTACCGCATCTGCACGGGCAGGCCGGTCTGGCCCTTCCGGCGGCGGTAGACGATCGCGGCCCAGATGATCAGGCCCCAGACGATCAGACCCACGGCGAGCAGCACGATCCAGCTCGTCGTCCACAGGCCGACGATGCGGCTCGTGTGGTTGGTGACGTCCTTCGTCTGCTCCGTGCCCGGGAGCCATCCGTTCATCTGCTGCTGCGTGCAGCCAGCCAGTGCGATGACCAGACCGACGGCCACCGGCACGGCCGCCCAACGTATACGGCGATTCGAACGCACTGTTACCTCTCGGAAAGACGTGGCCCGGGAACCGGTCGTCGTGCGACCGGCGCCGACGGTGACCCCGTCGACGAGCACCGAGGTCAGCCGTGGGGCTGACGCGTGGGTGACTCCCAGCTTGGTTGGAACACTCCTAGCCTACTCGCAGCCATCGACACCGAGCGCACAACCGACACGCGTTGTGGACGGAAACGGCACCGCGAGCGGCGGTTTCCCCTGGTCATCCGCGTCCTCGAGGACGTCAACGACGATCTGCGTCGGGATCGGGGAGCGGGAACGCGAACGGGGAGTGACCATGTCGGTCACTCCCCGTTCGCGTGTCGCCACTCCCCCGCGTGTGCGGAGGACCGGCGAGCGGTTGGTCGGGCGCTCAGTGGAAGCTGTCGCCACACGCGCAGGAGCCCTGCGCGTTCGGGTTGTCGATCGTGAAGCCCTGCTTCTGGATCGTGTCCTCGAAGTCGATCGTGGCGCCGTCGAGGTACGGCACGCTCATCTTGTCGACGACGACCTCGACCCCGTCGAACTCGGCCGTGGCGTCACCGTCGAGCAGACGCTCGTCGAAGTAGAGCTGGTAGATGAGGCCCGAGCACCCGCCGGGCTGGACGGCGAGGCGGAGGCGCAGGTCGTCGCGCCCTTCCTGCTCGAGCAGGCTGGCGACCTTCGCCGAGGCCGCGTCGCTCAGCAGCACACCGTGCGACTCGGCATCGGTCGCTGCTTCGGTCGTGATGGTGTCGCTCATCGACGTCTCCCTTGCTGGCGGTGTCGTTCACCGGCCGTCGCGTCGATTCTAAGCACGAGCACCGACCGACGGGGTCCGGATCCAGGACCTGTGGAGGACGGGCCCCGGAGGACGACCGTCACGCCCGGCCCTGCAGACGCGCCAGGAGGATCGCCTCCGAGACGATCGCGCGGTGCAGCACGCCCAGGTGCTGGGACTCGTTCGGGCTGTGCGCCCGCGTGTCGGGGTCCTCGACGCCGGTGACCAGGATCTGCGCCTCGGGGAACTCGGCGGCCAGGTCCGACACGAAGGGGATCGAGCCGCCGATGCCCTGCTCCACGGGGTCGGCACCCCAGCCCTCGGACATCGCCGTGCGGGCCTCCTGGACGGCCCAGCCGGTGGCGTCGACCAGGAAGCCGTCGCCCGCGTCGACCTCGGTGATCTCCATGCGCGCACCGAAGGGGACGTGCTGCCGCAGGTGTGCCTCCACCGCGGCGAAGGCGTCCGTCGCGGCCTGCCCCGGGGCGACCCGGACCGACACCCGCGCGGCGACCGTCGGGATCAGGGTGTTCGAGGCGTTCGCGACGCTCGGGACGTCGAGGCCCGTGACCGTGATCGACGGCTGGAACCACATCCGCGACAGGACCGGACCGTTGCCGACCGGGCGGGCACCCGCGACCAGGGCCGCCTCGGTCGCGAAGTCCGCCTCGGACCGTTCGGGCACCGGGGCGTCGTGTGCCGTCAGCCCGGCCACTGCGACCGCGCCGTCGTCGTCGTGCAGCGAGGCCAGGAGGCGGACCATCGGCATCATCGCGTCCGGAGCCGCACCGCCGTACATGCCGCTGTGGCTGGCGTGCTCGAGCGTCGTCACCGTGAGCTTGAACGTGGTGTTGCCCCGGAGGGAGACGGTGATCGCCGGGACCTCGGTCGACCAGTTGTCGCTGTCCGCGACGACGATGACGTCGGCGGCCAGGTGCTCGCGCTGCTCGCGCAGGAAGGTGCGGAACGAGCGGGAGCCGAACTCCTCCTCACCCTCGATGAACAGGACGACGCCGACGTCCAGGTCGTCGCCGAACTGCGCGTGCACGGCCCGGAGCGCGGCGACGTGCGTCATCACGCCGGCCTTGTCGTCGGAGGCGCCGCGCCCGTACAGGCGGTCACCGCGGAGTGTCGGCTCGAACGGCGGCGTCTCCCACAGGGCGTCGTCGCCCTGGGGCTGCACGTCGTGGTGCGCGTAGAGCATCACGGTCGGCTTGCCGTTCCGCGCCGGACGGACCGCCAGGACAGCGGGCTGCCCGAGCTCGACGGTCTCCTCCCCCGGCGCGACCGTGTCGGCGTCGGCGGGCGTGTCGCCCTCGACCGCGGACCGCAGGATCCGGACCTCGTCGAACACCTCGGTGGAGCGCACCAGCTCGGCCACGGCCTCCGCGTTCCGACGCACGTGCGCCGGGTCGAAAGCCGACCAGGACACCGACGGGATGCGCACGAGCGCGGAGAGGTCGGCGATCGTGGCGGGCAGCGCGCCCTGCACGTGCTCGCGCAGCGCGTCCAGCAGAGCGGGGTCGGTCGCGGGTGCCTGGGGCCCGGCTGCGGAGGCGTGCTTCTCGGTGTCGGTCATGGCCGGTAATCTAGAGGACGTCCAGCACGCAGAGCGCCGTTAGGAACGACCGTGGCGAAGGCAACCCCCAAGACAAACGTGACCGTGAACCCGGCCGACGACGAGCTCGTCGCGCACGGCAAGGGTCGCCCCACGCCGTCGCGCCGCGAACGCGAAGCCGCCAACAAGCGTCCCATCGTCGGCAACACCCCGGCGGACAAGAAGGCCGCGCGGACCCGCCTCAACAGCGACCGCGAGCGTGCCCGCGTCGGCATGGCGAACGGCGAAGAGCGCTACCTGCCGGCGAAGGACCGCGGTGAACAGCGCCGGTTCATCCGCAACACCATCGACGCCCGCTGGAACGTGGGAGAGGTCATGATGCCGGTGCTCATCCTGTTCCTGCTCGTCGGGTTCATCGCCGCACAGACCGCTGCCGCCTCGTACTCCCTGCTGTTCGTCTGGGCGTTCGTGCTGCTGTTCGTCCTCGACTGCGCGGTCCTCTGGTTCATGCTGCGTCGCAAGCTCACGGCGGCCGGGCAGGACTTCCAGCGCGGCAACTTCCTCTACATCCTCACGCGGGCGTGGCAGCTGCGGTTCCTCCGCCTGCCGAAGCCGCAGGTCAAGCGCGGGCAGCACCCGACTCTCTGACCTCGTCCGACACGAGCGCCGTCGACCTCCGGGTCGGCGGCGCTTCGTTGTGTGTGCGGGGTGGGCCACGTCTCGCCGCCCACCTGCCGGACGGGAGGAACGTGTCGGCCCCGCCACGGGCCTCCCCGTCGGGACGCCGCCGAGTGCGCACGACGCCGCCGGATCCGGCGGCGTCTCATCCACACCGCGGTGTCCCGGGCACGACGAGGCGTCTCGCCGACCGCGGGCCGGGCCTCCGACGCGCCGCCGTCGGGACACTTGCCAGGCGCGGCCTCAGCGACGCCGCAGGCGCTTCCGCCGCAGCCGGTTGATGCGCATCGCCCAGGTCGGTCCCTCGTAGAGGAACGCCGTGTAGCCCTGCACCAGCGTGGCGCCGGCGGCGATCCGCGCCTGGACGTCGGCCTCGGACGTGACCCCGCCGACCGCGATGACGCAGAACCCCGCGGGGACGGCGGCGCGGACACGACGCAGGACCTCGAGCGACCGGGCGCCGAGCGGTGCGCCGGAGAGTCCCCCGGCACCCATCGCCTGCACCTCGGCGTCGGGCGTCGTCAGTCCGGTGCGCTCGATCGTCGTGTTCGTCGCGATGACGCCGGCGAGCCCGAGGTCGACCGCCAGTCCGGCGATGGCGTCGATCTGCTCGTCGGTCAGGTCCGGCGCGATCTTGACCAGGACCGGGGTGCGGCCCGCGGCGTCGTGCACGGCCGAGAGCAGCGGGCGGAGCTGGTCGAGTTCCTGCAGGCCGCGGAGACCCGGGGTGTTCGGCGAGCTGACGTTGACGGCCAGGTAGTCGGCGAAGGGGGCGAGCAGCCGGGTGGACTCGAGGTAGTCCTCGACCGCGTCCTCGACGGACACGACGCGGCTCTTGCCGATGTTCACGCCGATGACCGGGCGGCCCGGGTTCCGGCGGGCGCGTTCGAGGCGCCCGGCGGCCTTGACGGCCCCGTGGTTGTTGAAGCCCATCCGGTTGACGAGCGCCCGGTCGGCGATGAGCCGGAACAGTCGGGGTCGTTCGTTGCCCGGTTGCGCGCGTGCCGTGATGGTGCCGACCTCGACGTGGCCGAAGCCCAGGACCCCGAGTCCGGCGATGCCGCGGGCGTCCTTGTCGAACCCGGCAGCCAGGCCGAAGCGGGACGGGAAGTGGATCCCCATCGTGGTGATGCCGTCCTCGGCCGAGGGGCGGGCGTACCGCTCGACGACCCCGCCGAGGAAGGGCAGGTGCGGTAGGAGCCGGATCACGGTGAACGCCAGGTGGTGGGCGCGCTCCGGGTCCATCTTCGCGAAGACGTTCCGGAAGACGACTCCGTACCCGGCGCGGACCAGGGACTCGACGCCGCTCACGCGCTCGCGCCGTCCGCGGTCCGGTCGGCGCCGGAGACCCCGTGGTGGTCGATGCGGAGCTGGCCGATGGCGTCCTCGAAGTCCTCGAGTGAGTCGAAGGCCTGGTAGACGCTGGCGTAGCGCAGGTAGGCGACCTCGTCGAGTTCGCGGAGCGGGCTGAGGATCGCCAGGCCGATGTCGTTCGCCTCGATCTGGCTCGCGCCGGAGGACCGGACGATCTCCTCGACCCGCTGCGCGAGCACCGCCAGGTCCGAGTCGGTGACGGGCCGGCCCTGGCAGGCCTTCCGCACGCCGGAGATGATCTTCTCTCGGCTGAACGGCTCGAGGACGCCGTTGCGCTTCACCACGTTCAACGACGCCGTCTCGGTCGTCGAGAACCGCCGTCCACAGTTCGGGCACTGGCGGCGTCGGCGGATGGAGGTTCCGTCGTCGCTCGTCCGGGAGTCGACGACACGGGAGTCCGGGTGGCGGCAGAAGGGGCAGAACATGGCGCTCTCAGGCTAGCGGTTCGTGCGCTCGGACACGGCGGCCCCGTGCGCCGGCAGCTGCTCTTCCGTGGAGAGCGCGACGATGTGCGGGGCGACCTCGGCCAGGGCGGCCGCGGTGTAGCGGATCACCTGCTGCGGGCGGAGGAACGTCGACGCGGAGAGCCCGGACCCGAACCGGGCCTGGCCGCCGGTCGGCAGGACGTGGTTCGACCCCGCGAGGTAGTCCCCCAGGCTGACCGGCGTGCTCGGACCGACGAACACCGCACCCGCAGCGTCGATGTCGGCGAGCACCGCGTCGTCGTCGATCGTCTGGATCTCGAGGTGCTCCGGCCCGTAGGCGTTGCTGACGGTCGCGGCGTCGGTCAGCGAGTCCACCAGGACGATCGCGGACTGCGGCCCGTCCAGGGCGGTCTGGAGGCGCGCAGCCGTCCCGAGCACCGCCGTCCGTTCCGGGATCGCGGACTCCACCGCATCGGCGAACGCCTCGGACGTGGTGACGAGGACACTGCCGGCCTGCTCGTCGTGCTCGGCCTGGCTGATGAGGTCGGCCGCGACGTTGCCGGCGTCGGCGGTGTCGTCGGCGATCACGAGGATCTCCGAGGCACCCGCTTCGGAGTCGATGCCGACGATGCCGCGCACCAGGCGCTTGGCGGCGGCGACGTAGTTGTTGCCCGGACCGGTGACCAGGTCGACGGGCTCGAGGCCGATCTCCGCCACACCGTGGGCCAGGGCACCGACCGCGCCGGCACCGCCCATCGCGTAGACCTCCTGCACGCCGAGGAGCCCGGCCGCGGCGAGGATCGTCGGGTGGACCGCGCCGCCGTGGTCGCGCTGCGGCGGGGACACGAGGGCGATCGACCCGACGCCGGCGACCTGCGCGGGGACGACGTTCATGACGACGCTCGACGGGTACACGGCCTTGCCGCCGGGCACGTAGAGCCCGACGCGGCGCATCGGCTGCCACCGCTGGTGGACCTCGGCGCCGTCGGCGAGCGTGGTCACGGACGGCGACGGCACCTGCGCGGCGCTCGCGGCACGGACGCGGCGGATCGCCTCGTCGAGCGCGGCGCGGAGCTCGGGCGTGAGGCCGGCGACGGCGGCGTCGATCTCGGCAGCGGGCACCCGGACGTGCTCCGGCGCTCCCCCGTCGAACCGTTCGGCCTGCTCGCGGAGCGCCTCGGCACCACGGTCGCGGACGTCGTCGACGAGCACCCGGGCGGCGTCCACCGCATGCCCGACGTCGCCCTCGGCACGCGGCATGAGTCGGAGGAGTTCGGCACGGCCGGGGAGCCCGCCACGGAGGTCGATTCGCTGCATCATGAGGGCTCTGAGTCTAGCGATCGTGCCCGGACGGGGCCGGTCCGCCGGGTCGGCGGCCCTCCCGGTAACGTGAGCATCGATGAACTTCGAGAAGGCTCGTCGGCTGGTCGCCGACCTCGTCCGTGTGAACGAGCGCTACGCCCGTGACGGCCACTACCGCAACGACGTCCGGGAGCGGCTCGGACGGACCGCCTCCCGGGTGGACGTCGGTGTCGCGCGCCGGGAGCGCGACCGTGCGCCACGCGCGGCACGGCCGTACGAGGGCCTGGTCGAGACGAGCCTGGCCCTGGCCGGCATCCGCACCGCGGACAGGGAGCCCGAGGTCGTGCTCGTCGTCGACGAGTTGCGGGACGGTGCCGCCTTCGCGGGCGTGCAGACCGCCCTCGCCGTCGCGATCGCGCTCGGGGACCGCCTGGGACGACGGGTCCGGGTCGTCATGGTCCGCTGGACGACGCCCGGCAACAGCGCGGCGGCGGCCGAGGCCCTCGTCGCCGACCGGTTCCCCGAGACCCGGGTCGACGGTCGCCCGGGCGTGCGCGTGGTCCGCCGCGAGGACGTCCTGGACACCGTTTTCGGGACGCAGGACACCTGGCTGGCGACGCACTGGAAGACGGCACACCCGCTCGACGTCGCCGCGACCGCCGGCGTCGTCGACCGCGAGCGCGTCGTGTACCTCGTGCAGGACTACGAACCGGGCTTCAGCGCCTGGTCGACGGACTACGCCGTGGCTGCCTCGACCTACCGCGCCGGCTTCCGGATGCTCGTGAACTCCGAGCCCCTGCGTCGCTACCTGGCGGACGTCGAGGGCATCGATGTGTCCCCGACCGCCACGTTCGCCCCGCACCTGGACGTCGACCTGCTCGAACGGGTCGCGGCCGCGCGTCGTCCGGTGGCCGAGGACGGCGGGGTCGTCCGCGTCCTCTTCTACGGTCGGCCGAGCAAGCACCGCAACCTCTTCCGCCTCGGCGTCGCCGCACTGCGGATCGCCGTCCAGGAGCTCGCCGAGGACGGCCTCCGCGTCGATTTCCACTCCGCCGGCGAGCAGCACGCGGACGTCGAGCTCGACGGCGGTGTCGGCGCCGTCAAGCTCGTGTCGCACGGCACGATGCCGTGGGACGACTACTTCCGCTTCATCGCCTCCACCGGCGTGGTGCTGTCGCTGCAGCACAGTCCGCACCCGAGCCACCCGCCCTTCGACGGCGCGATCTCCGGGGCACGGGTCGTGACCAACGAGTTCCGGGGCACACGCGCCGGACTGCACCCGAACCTCCAGGCCGTGCCCACCGATGCCCGCTCGCTCGGGCTCGCCGTGGCCGACGCCGTCCGGCGCGCCGCCGCGGAGGGCCCCACCGGGTTCGTCCCGCTCGCCGACGGCGCCCTCGGCGGCCCGCTCGACGCCGCCGTCGACGCTCTCGGCGCCGCACTCGACACCAAGGAACAGGACCGATGACCCGCACCACCCTCGTCGTCGTCCCCGTGTACGGCGACCTCGAGTCGCTGCTGCGCTGCGTGGACGGCCTGCTCGAGCACCTCGACACCACGGTGCACCGGGTGCTCCTCGTCAACGACTGCGGTCCCGACGCGGACGCCATCGAACGCGCCCTGCTGGACCGCATCGGCGAGCGCCCCGGGTTCCGGTACGAGCGCAACGACCACAACCTGGGCTTCGTCGGCACGTGCAACCGTGCGGTGACGGAGCTCGACACGGGTGGTGACGCGGTCCTGCTGCTCAACAGCGACGCGGTGCCGACCGCGGGGTTCCTCGACGCCATGCTCGCGGTCCTCGACGAGGAGCACACGGGGGTGGTCACGGCCCGGAGTGACAACGCGACGATCGCGAGCATCCCCTACCGTCTGACGAACCGTGGCGCTGCCCGTACCGAGGCCCGCACGCGCACGGTCTGGGGTGCGCTGGCCCCGCTGTTGCCGGTGTCGCAGGTGATGCCGGTCGCGATGGGGTTCTGCTTCCTGACCCGTCGCGAGCTGGTCACCGAGCACGGGCTCTTCGACGAGGCCTTCGCCCCCGGGTACGGCGAGGAGAACGACTACTGCCTGCGCATCGCCGAGCACGGGTGGCTGGCGAAGATCGCGAACGGGGCGCTCGTCCTGCACGCGGGCGGCAAGAGCTTCTCCGGCAACCGCACCGCCCTGCGTGCCGCCCACCAGCGTGAGTTGGAACGGCGGTACCCGTTCCTGCCGGACGCGGTGGCCGCGTACCAGCGTCACGGGATGACCGCGACCGAGCGGTTCGCCGACGCACTCGTGCCGAGCGGGTCGGCCCCGCGTCTCGCGGTGGACCTCCGGCACGTCGCCGACCCGGGTGCCCTGGTCGCCGAGGTCGACGCGGCCTTCGCGGACGGCTTCGCCCTGGAGGCCCGGCTCCCCGCCGGTACGTCGGCTCCGGCCGCGTGGACCGTCGCGACCGAGGACGCCTCGCCCGACGACCTGGTGACCGTCGCCGTGCTCGTGGACCCGACGCCCGCCGAGGTCGTCGTGGCGAACCGGCGCGCCCTGCACCTGGTGGTCGTGCGGTCCGCTCCCCCGGCGGTGCCCTGGTCCTCGCGTGCCCACCGGACCGGAGCCGACACCGTCGCGGCCGTCGTCGACCGCTTCGCCGAGGTCGTCGCGCCCGGTGGGCTCGCCGCGGCGCGAGCGGGTGTCGATGCCCGGGTCGCCGCGCCGCTGGCGGACCGGTCGGCAGCGCTCGAGGAACGGTGGGCGGCCCTGCTGCCCCTCGACGTCACCGCCGCCGACGTCGCTGCGGACCGTGCCTCCGACGAGGTCGCACGCCTGCGCCGTGAACTCGACGAGCTGCGCGGCAGCCGGTCGTTCCGCACCGGTCAGGCGATCGCCAAGGTCGCCGCGCGTCTGCCGGGTCGCCGCTGATGGCCGACCGAGGGGGCATCGGACGGGTCGCCCGGCGGTTCGCCCGGCAGCTGCGTGGGCCCGAGAAGCCGCTGACCGTCACCGACCGGCTCGACCGCTGGGCCCGACGCATCGCCGAGTTCGGTGTGCTCGACCGCGAGTACCTCGAGGCGCAGACCGGCCGGGCCTTCGCCTCCGACGACGAGGCGATCGCGTTCTACGTCCACAACGACGGGCAGCGCGGCCTGTCGCTCAGTCCGCTCGTCGAGCACGAGTGGATGCGCGAGCACCAGCCCGTGCCGGCGATGTCCTGGTACGACGCCCTGCACCAGGAGGGGCCGGAGCTCTTCCAGACCGGGCCGCTCTTCGATGCCGGCGTGTACGCCGCCTCGGTGCCGGCGGCCGACCGTCCGGCGTCGACGTTGGAGGCGCTCCGCCGCTTCCTGCGGGACGCGACCGACGCGACGGCGCTCCCCGTGCCTCCCGGCCGTCGCGGACCGACCCCGACCTGGGGAGCCGCACGCGCCGCAGCCCTGCAGGGTGCGCGGGAGTTCGCCGCCGCGCAGCACCGGACCCGGCGACGCTACCGGTCGACCTGGGACGGGCCGGAAACGCTCGACCTGGCCGCCCGCTACCCGCGCGGGAACGACCGCCGCGACGCCGAGCAGCCGCTCGTCTCGATCGTGCTGCCGGTCCACCGACGCGCCGACGTCGTCGGAGCGGCGATCGACTCGGTCCTCGCCCAGGAGCACGGCGTCTGGGAGCTCCTGGTCGTCGACGACGGTTCGGGTGACGACACCGTCGACGTCGTGCGCGCCCGTGCCCGTGGCGACGCGCGCATCCGGCTGCTGGAGCGGGAGAACGGCGGCGCCGCTGCGGCACGCAACACCGGTCTGGCCGCCGCCACGGGAGCGTTCATCGCCTTCCTGGACGCCGACAACACCTGGCGGCCGCAGCACCTCAGCGCAGCCCTCGCCGCCCTGCTCGACGGTGACGCGCCCGGCGTGCACACCGGCCTCCGGATGGTCGGGGCGAACAACGCCGACGACGCCACCGCACCGGTCGAGACGTTCCGGGGCGAGGACGGCACCGCCGAGGACCTGCTCGCCGGCAACTTCATCGACCTCAACGCGCTGGTCGTCCGTCGTGACGTCGCCGACGCCGTCGGGCCGTTCGCCGAGGACCTGCGGCGCTGGATCGACTGGGAGTGGCTGCTCCGCATCGCCGAGCACGCGGCCGTCCCCGAGTACGTCCCGGTGATCGGCGTGGACTACGACAACGTCCGTGACCCCCGCCGCCTGTCGTCGGGGCAGCCGGCCTCCTGGCAGGAGGTCGCGCTCGCCCGGCACCGCATCGACTGGGACGCCCTCGCCGCCGCCGCACCCGACCGGGTCCGTGGCCGGGTGTCGATCGTGATGCCGGTGTTCCGCGACTGGACGATGACCCGCCGCGCCGTCGACACCGTGCTCGGCGCCGCGGACCACGACGGCGACGACGTCGAGGTGGTGGTCGTCGACAACGGCTCCCCCCGCTCGGTGTCCGCCGTGCTCGACGCCTGGTTCCGCGGCGACCCGCGTGTGGTGCTGCAGCGGGAGGACCGCAACCGGAACTTCGCGCTCGGCAGTGACCTCGGGCTCGCCCGCAGCACCGGCGCGACCGTCGTGATGCTCAACAACGACACCGAGGTGACGTCCGGCTGGCTCCGGCCCCTCGTCGCCGCACTCGAGGACCCGACCGTCCTCGGCGTCCAACCGCTCCTCGTCTACCCGGACGGGGTCGTCCAGGCCGCCGGCACCGTGTCCGGTGGCGACAAGGTGCTGCCGTGGCACTTCCTCGGTGACCACCCGCGGTACGACGCGGACCGTGCGTTCCGGACCACGGCCTCGCGGCGGTTCGCGGCGATCACCGCAGCCGTCGCGGCGTTCCGGGCCGAGGACCTGATCCGCTGGCACGGCTTCGACCCGGTGTACGCGAACGGGCTGGAGGACGTGGACCTGTGTCTCCGTGCCCTCGCCGCGGCGGAACCGGGTGCGGCGTTCGTCGTCGAACCGGCCTCCGTCGTCGTCCACCACGAGAGCCGGACCCCCGGCCGCGACGACGCACGGATCGAGAACCGCCGCGTGTTCGACGAGCGGTGGCGCGGACGCTGGCCGGCGGCCGACGCGGCGGCGCGGTACGAGGACGCCGGTCTGCGGTACCTCGGCGTCGAGCCGGGGCTGCCGAAGGGGCACGCCGTGATGGTGCGCTCGTCGCGGCCGGTCGTGGTCGGTGCGCCGGGTGCCACGGGCCTCCGGGTCGCGGTGAAGCACGACGGGAGCCGGACCGCCGACGTGACCGCCCTCGTGGCGGCGCTCGAGGGCGCGGGGCACGCCGTGCAGGTCGACATGCCGACGTCCTGGTACCGAGGGTCGAGCGGGCTGGACGACGTGACGGTGCTGGTCAGCGGGGGCGGTGCGGCTCCTGGTCGGTCGTCGTTCGTGCCGCAGCCGGGGGCCCGGAACGTCGTGTGGCTCGCGGCGGGGCAGCATGTGGCGGACGGGGACTTCGCGGTCGTCGTGTCGGCCTCGGAGGGCGTGGACGGGGTCTTGTCGGCGGTCTGAGTGGACCGTCCGACCGCTGTCACCTGAACGTGGGCTTGTCGGACGTTCACCACGTTCCGAGGTGAGCGATGCCTCCCGTTCACCTGCCGCGCGCATGATCAGTCCATGTCGCTCCTCTCCGATGTGATCCGGTCGCACTCCACGACCCAGTGCGTCGTCTGCGGTGCGGTCATCAGCAAGCGCGACGCGCTCGGCCTCGACGGACTGGCGTTCTGCTCGGTCCTCCACGAAGCCGAACACATCGTCGCCACGCTCGACTGACCGTCCCCCGTAGGATCGGGCGGTGCCCGATCGCCAGCTCGCGGTGTTCCCCGCCTACCGCGACAACCCCTACCTGAACCTCATGCTGCTCGCGCCGCGCGCGCGAGGGTGGCACGTCCTCGAGAGCCTGCGGCTCGAGGTGCTCGAGCAGCACCTCGGCCGTCTCGGGACCGGCGACGTCTTCCACATGCACTGGACCGCACCGATCGTCCAGCGCACCGACGACGACCTCGACACGGCACGGACCCGGCTGGACCGATTCCGGACCGCCGTCGACGCGGCACGCGGACGTGGCGCGGCGCTGGTCTGGACCGTCCACAACATCCTGCCGCACGACGCCCGACACCTGGAGCTCGAAGTCGAGCTGAACCGGTACCTGGCCGAGGTCGCGGACGCCGTGCACGTGATGAACGCCGCGACCGTCGCTGCGGTGGCACCGCACTACGCGATCGACCCGGCCCGCGTCGTGCACATCCCGCACCCGAGCTACCAGGGCGTCTACCCGGGGTCGATGACGCGGGACGACGCGCGCGCGTCCTTCGGCCTCGGAGCCGACGACCACGCCGTCCTGGCGTTCGGGCAGATGCGGCCCTACAAGGGTCTCGACGTGCTCGTCGACGCCGTCCGACGCCTGCCCGCCGACCAGCGGCCCGTGCTGCTGCTCGCCGGCCGCACGTCGGAGGACGACCGCGCCGAGATCGACCGGCTGCTCGGCGACGACCTCCGCGCCGTCCGCGAGCACGACCACGTCGACGACGTCGACGTGCAGCGGTGGTTCCGCGCCGCCGACACCGCGGTGTTCCCCTACCGGCGCGTCCTCAACTCGGGCAGCCTGCACCTGGCCGCGTCGTTCGGTGTGCCCGCCGTGCTGCCGGACGAGGCGCACCTGCGGGCGGAGTTCGGGGACGAAGCGTGGATCCGGTG
>NZ_JASDDD010000038.1:0-34936 GCF_030407555.1 Curtobacterium sp. APC 4022 | reverse complement strand
GCGACGGCGGAGGAACGGGTGCCCCGTCGTCATCGTGCGCGGCCGATGCCGTGGTCGGCGCGCAGGCCGGTCAGACCCGTGGTGTAGCCCTGACCCACGGCACGGAACTTCCACTCCGAGCGGTGGCGGTACAGCTCACCGAGGATCACCGCATCGATCAGGTGGTTCCGCTCGGACGGCAGCGGGAACGCGACGAGCTCGCGGCCGTCCGGCGCACAGACGCGGACCGACATCGAGCGGACGGAGCCGAGGTCCTTCGGGGACCGCGGGTCGGGGTCCAGGTAGACCGCGAAGACGATCTTGTCGACGGCGTCCGGGATGGATGCGAAGTCGACGTCGATCTCCTCCTGGTCGGACTCGTCCAGGTACCGGACCGACGCGTCGGCGCTCTCGATCTGGTTGAAGAAGACGAGGTCCTCGTCGGAGAGCACGTGGCCGTCCGGACCGCAGACGATCGCCATCGGGACGAGTTCGGCCGAGGGACCACGGCTGGCGATCTGGTCCCAGTGGATGCCGACGACCACCGCGGTGAGGCCGGGGTTCTCGGCGGTCAGCGCGGCGTTCGCGCCCGGGACGAGCTGCCCGGTCACGAGTCGGCTCCGCGCAGGCGCAGACCCTCGTCGCCGTCGCCCAGGCGGTCTCGGAGGAAGCGGCCGTGCGAGGAGAGTTCGGCGATGGCGCCGCTCCTGATCTGTTCGTGCATGTCCTCCACCGTCTCCGCGACGACGTCGAGTTGGCCGGCGAGGGTCGCCGTGGCGGCGCTCTCCGGGGTCCGGTCCGCTGCGGGCAGCGACCGGTAGGTCCGGACGGGCGTGGGCAGGTAGTCGTTCACGATGGCCTGGAAGAGGTACCGCTGCTCGGTGGAGGCGCCGCGTGCGATCACGGTGCCCGCCGCGTCGCGGAGGAGGTCCTCGACGTGGCGGACCCGCGACGACACCACGGTCGGCAGGTCGGCTCCGGCCGCCCGGACGATGGTCCGCAGGTCGTCGAGCCCGGCCGCGGCCGCGGCGTCGTCGGCCGCGCCACCGGAGCCGCGGACGTCGATGCGCGCCGCGGCAGCGGCTGCGGCCGACGCCGGGGTCTCGGCGTCCGGGTCGGGGACCCGGCGTTCCTGACCGTCGTCGTCGCGGCCGAACAGCGCGCGCAGGCGATCACGCACGGCAGTCGACCGCAGACGTCATCGCGTGACCGATCGGGGGTCGTCGTCGGTCTGACGAGCACGCTCGAGGTACGGCTTCGCCCGCTGGATGCCGGACTCGAGCGCCGAGACGGTCGAGGACATGTTCTGCGCCGCCTGCGAGCGGAAGGAGTCGATGGCGTCCATCGTCTGGAACACGTTGTCGAAGGCCTTCTGCAGGGTCTCGACGCTGACGCCGGAGTTCGTCGCCTGCTCGTGGATCCGCGTGGTCTGGTCGCGCAGCATCTCGCTGGTCTGCAGGATCATCGCGTTCGTGGTGCTGTTCACGGCGTCGATCTGGTCGAGCACCATCTTCTGGTTCGCCAGGGCCTGCGCCACGACGACGGCCGTGCGGAGGGCCGCGATCGTCGTCGTCCGGGCGCGCTCGACGCCCTTGATGAGCTCGGTGTTGTTCTTCCGGACCAGGTCCATCGCCAGGTAGCCCTGCACCGACACGGCGAGCTGGGTCAGGATGTCCTGGTGCCGCTGGCGCACCGGGAAGAGCACGTCGGACTCGAGCTTCTGCGCTTCGTCCACCCGGCCGCCGTTCCGCAGGCTCTCGATCTTCGTGACCGTCGCCGCGTCGAGCGCCTTGGCGAAGACCGCGTACTCGCTGAGCTGCTGCATGGTCTCCCACAGCTGGACCTTCTCGTCCGCCAGGGTGGCGTTGTCCTTGCGGAGCTCGTCCTGCCCGGCCATCAACGACTTGATGATCTTGTCGAGCTGGGTCTGCGCGGACTCGTAGCGCTGGAAGTACTTCGCCAGCTTGTTGCCGCCGGGGATCATGCCGAGGATCTTCCGACCGGTGCTGAGGTCGGCCTGGTTCGGCGTGAGGTCCTCGACGGTGGAGCGCAGGTCGCCGAGGGTCGTCGCGACCTTCACCTGCGCGTCGTCACCGGAGCGCTTGGCGCCGGCGACGGACGACTGCGACCGCTCGAGCATCCGCGACGAGAACCCGCCCGACCGCGCGATCTCCGAGCCGGCGATGGCGTTGATGCCGTCCACCTTTTCGGTGAACGCGGGCGAGCGCGGGTCGAGGTTCGCGACCTCTTCGACGAACTCCCGAGCCTGGGCCGCGATCTGCGACTGACGGTCGGCGTCCACCGGCACCATGCCCGGAGCGTCGTCCGGGGTGACGACCTCGGCGGCGTCAGCGGCACGCAGGACGAGGGCGTCCTGCGACGGGTCGGTGGGCTCCGGCGGAGCGAGCGGTCCGGGCATCGGTGGTCTCCTGTGACGAGGTGGAACTGCTGAGTGCTGCTGGTGCTGGTGCTGGTGCTGCTGGGCGGTGCTGGTGGTGCGGTGGCGGTGGCGCCGCCGGTCAGCTGAGGTTGACGCCGAAGTCCGTGGCGACACCTGCGAGACCGGACTGGTAGCCCTGACCCACAGCGCGGAACTTCCACTCGGCACCGCTCCGGTAGATCTCCGAGAAGATCATCGCGGTCTCCGGGGCGGCGTCCTCGGAGAGGTCGAACCGGACGATCTCGGCGCCGTCCTGGTCGAGCACACGCGAGTAGGCGCTGCGGACCTGGCCGAAGTTCTGGCGGCGTGCCTCGCCCTGGTCGATCGAGACGACCACGACGACGCGGTCGACGTCGGCCGGCAGGCTCTGCAGGTCGATGGCGATCTGCTCGTCGTCACCGTCGCCCTGGCCGGTGCGGTTGTCGCCCTTGTGCTCGACGGAGCCGTCGATGCTCTTGGGCTGGTTGTAGAAGATGAAGTCGGCGTCCGAGCGGACCTTGCCGTCGGGGCCGACGAGCAGCGCCGAGGCGTCGAGGTCGAAGGCCTCGCCGGCCGTGGTGCGCGGGTCCCAGCCGAGGCCGACGGTGGCCACGGTGAGCCCGGGGCTCGTCTTCGTGAGGGAGAGGTTGCCGCCCTTGCTGAGGGAGAGTCCGGCCATGATCGGGTCCTTTCGGTTGTGGGGGAGCGTCGTCGGTGACGCTGAGCGCGTCGCGTGCCTCGGGTGTGTCGGGCGACCGTCAGTCGAGGACGACGCCGTAGTCGGTCGCGACGCCGCGGAGGCCGGTCGCGTAGCCCTGACCGACGGCGCGGAACTTCCACTCGCCGTCGTACCGGTAGATCTCGGCGAAGATCATGCCGGTCTCCGATGCCGCGTCCTCGGTGAGGTCGAAGCGGACGACCTCGTTGCCGGTCTCGTCGTTGACGACCCGGCAGAACGCGCCACGGACCTGCCCGAAGTTCTGGTGACGGGCATCGGCCTGGTCGATCGTGACGACGATGACGACACGCGCGACGTCGGCGGAGACGATGTCGAGGTCGATGAGGATCTGCTCGTCGTCGCCGTCACCCTCGCCGGTGCGGTTGTCGCCCTGGTGGACGACCGAGCCGTCCACCGACTGCAGCTGGTTGTAGAAGATGAAGTCGTCGTTGGAACGGACCTTGCCGTTCGCGCCGACCAGCAGCGCCGAGGCGTCGAGGTCGAACTGCTCGCCCGCCGTCGTGCGCGGGTCCCAGCCGAGGCCGATCATGGCCCGGCGGAGCCCCGGATCGGTCTTGGTCAGGGAGAGGTTGTTGCCCTTCGAGAGCGAGAGGGTCGCCATCGATCGTCCTTCCGTCTGTGGGGTCGGCTCAGAGCGCGGCGGCTGCGGGGCCGACGAGGTCCTGGACCGTCCGGCCGTCGGCACGTTCACCGATCGCCGTGAAGGTCCATCCTGCTCCGGTGCGGGACACCTTCGCCATGACCATCGCGGTGTGCTGGCCGGAGTCGGTCAGCTGGTAGCGGGCGACCTCGGGCGCACCCGCGGTGGAGTCGTCGACCACGCGGCAGAACGCGTTCTGCACGTTGTCGAACGTCTGGCGGCTGTAGCTGCTGATCACGAAGACGATCTGCTGCACGGCACCGTGCACCGCGCTGAGGTCGATGCGGATGACCTCGTCGTCGCCGTCGCCCTCACCGGTGAGGTTGTCGCCAGTGTGCTGCGCGGAGCCGTCCTTGCTGCGGAGCTGGTTGAACCAGACGTAGTCGACGGGCTGGCCGTCGGCGCCGAAGAAGATCGCGGAGGCGTCGAGGTCGACGTCCGCGGACTTCTTGCCGCCGAACAGGCCGCGCTTCGTCGCCACGGCGTCCCACCCGAGACCGAGACGGACGCGCGACAGTGCGCTGCCGTCGGTCTTGGTGAGCGAGAGCGCCTGGCCCTTCTGGAGGCTGAGACCCATTGTGGTGAACCCTTCGTCGGTGGTGCAGTCCTGGTCGCGACCGTCAGGAGGCGACGGCTGCGTGGTCGTCCGCCGGCTCGTGCTCGCCGGCCTTGCGCTTGTTGCGGACCACCGAGGAGATGAAGGCGGCGAGGATGAACACGACGCCGATGAGGCCGGTGACGACCTCGTTCACCTCGGTGGTGATCGTGACGAGCAGGATCGCCGCGAGTGCACCGATCGCCCAGTGCGCACCGTGGTCGAGGTACTCGAACTCGTCCAGCGTGCCCTGTCGGACCAGGAAGACGGTGAGAGAACGCACGAAGAGGGCGCCGATGAGGCCCAGACCGAGGGCGATGATGATCGGGTCGGCCGTGATCGCGAAGGCCCCGATGACCCCGTCGAACGAGAACGACGCGTCGATGACCTCGAGGTAGAGGAACAGCAGGAACGCTGCCTTGCCGGCGACGTTGCCGACGCGGCGCTTGTTGCTGATGCGGTTCGCCTCGGCGACCATCTCGCCCGTGCTCTCGAACGAGTTGCCGTCGTCCTCCGGGTCGTCGACGTCGAACAGCCCGCCGAGGCCCGTGACCAGGAAGTACGTGACGAGTCCGGCGATGCCCGCGATGAGGACCGTCGACTGGTGGTCGCCGGCGGTGGTCCCCGCGATGGCCAGCAGCACGAGGGCGACGATGACGTTGACCATCGGGAGCTTGC
Organism: Curtobacterium sp. APC 4022; assembly: GCF_030407555.1. Taxonomy (NCBI): domain Bacteria; kingdom Bacillati; phylum Actinomycetota; class Actinomycetes; order Micrococcales; family Microbacteriaceae; genus Curtobacterium; species Curtobacterium sp. APC 4022. The sequence continues at coordinate 29,886 of NZ_JASDDD010000038.1, read as the reverse complement.
CGATGAAGAGCAGCGGGCGTTCGAGCCAGCGCAGCCAGAGGATGTCGCGCTCCTCGAACATGAAGTCCAGGAAGATCATCAGCAGGAACATGCCACCGAAGGCAGCGATCTGCGGGTGCGCCTCGTGGAGCAGGTACGCGTAGGTACCGGGCTCGTCGATCGGGCCCTTCTCGAGGGCGAGCTGCACGGCCTCGACCGGGTTCAGCGACGCCGTGACGCCGACGATGAGCAGCGGGAAGAGCACGCGCATGCCGAAGACCGCGATGACGATGCCCACGGTGAGGAACATCTTCTGCCAGAACGGGTTCATCCGCTCGAGGATGCGGGCGTTGACGACCGCGTTGTCGAAACTGAGGCTGATCTCGAGCACGCCGAGGATCGCGGTGATGATGACCGCGCTCCATCCGCCGTAGACCAGCGCGATGGCCAGTGCGAGCACGGTGATGGCCAGGGACCACCCGAAGGTCTTCAGGAACACGTGCGCGGATCTCCCCTTGAGCGTGCGGTGCAGACGGTGTCTGCAGTGCGGTCGTCGAGGGGACGGCGCTGTCCGGCCCTCCCCCTCTCGGAATGCTACATGCTCGGGGCCGAGTGCCGACGGGGCCAGGTGCCGTCGGCGGTGAAGGACGGATCGCGCTTGCTCCGCATGTACTCCTGGAAGGACGCGGCCTGTTCGGAGCACCACGCGACCTGCTTACGGTGCAGCTCCTCGGCGCTGATGCCGAGCTCGTCCGGGTACTTGGCCGCGATGGCCTGGGCGACCCGACCGGCAGCGATGGCGTCGGCACCGGCGTCGTGCGCGTCGTCCAGCTGCACGCCGTACAGCTGCGAGGCGACCTCGAGCGTCCGCTTGCCCTTCCGGTACGTGTCGAGTGCCTTGTCCATCACGAGCGGGTCGACCACGTTGCCGATCACGGGGGAGGCGATGCCGTGCCGCTTGGCCTCCCGGTCGAGCAGCGTCAGGTCGTAGGGGGCGTTGTAGATCACCAGCGGGATCCCACGGGCGAACACGGCCTCGACCGCGGCGACGATCTCGGCCACGACCTCACCAGCGGGTCGCCCTTCCGCCCGGGCGCGTTCGGTCGTGATGCCGTGCACCGCCGCGGCCTGCTCCGGGATCTCGATGCCCGGGTCGGCGAGCCAGGCACCCTCGACGATCGAGCGGCCGGTCATGTCGATCAGGCCCACGTGCGCACTGACGATGCGCGCGGTCTCGACGTCGATGCCGGTCGTCTCGAGGTCGAACACCCCGAGTGCGTGCCACCACGGTCGGGTGGTCAGGTCCTGCGGGGGCCGGGTCGCCGTGTCGAGCTCGGCAGCGGGGGAGGTCACGCGGTCAGGCTAGCCAACGGCACCGACAGCCCCGCGAGGCGCGCTCGCGTTCTCGGCACCCTGACCGACGTGCAGCCAGTAGAACGCCTGCGTGCCGAGCGTCAGCGTGACGGTGCCGTCCGCGTCGAAGGACGGGAAGGAGCCGCCGCCGAACAGGTCGACGAGGGGGCGGCCGGCGTACTCGGGCGCGGTGATCGTCACCGACGTCGGGTTGTGGGCGAACGAGAACACGCAGAGCACGTCCTCGGCGCTCGGGCCGAACTGCTGGTCCGAGCCGGAGCCGGCCCACGACCGGACGAACGCCAGCACGCTGTCGTTCGAGGTCTGCTGCACCGCGATCGACCCCATCCCGAACACCGGATGGGCCTTCCGCACGTGGATCACGTTGCGGATCCAGTGCAGCAGGGAGCGGGACTGCGCCAGCTGGGCCTCGACGTTCACCTGGGCGTAGTTGAACACCAGGGACTGCACGACCGGCAGGAACAGCTTGCCCGGGTCGGCGGAGGAGAACCCGGCGTTCCGGTCCGGGGTCCACTGCATCGGCGTGCGCGAGGAGTCGCGGTCCGGCAGCCAGATGTTGTCGCCCATCCCGATCTCGTCGCCGTAGTAGAGGAACGGCGAACCGGGCAGCGAGAAGAGCAGCGCGTGCACGAGTTCGAGCTCGGCGCGGGAGTTGTCGAGCAGCGGCGCGAGACGACGACGGATGCCGATGTTCGAGCGCATCCGCGGGTCGTAGCCGTACCAGCCGTACATCGCCTGCCGGTACTCCTCGCTGACCATCTCGAGCGTGAGCTCGTCGTGGTTGCGGAGGAACACACCCCACGCGGCCGTCTCGGGGACGTCGAGCGTCTCGGAAAGGATCGCCTGCAGCTCCTTGGCGTGCTGGGCACGGAGCGAGTAGAAGATGCGCGGCATCACCGGGAAGTCGAAGGCCATGTGGCACTCGGGTTCCTCGTCGGTGCCGAGGAACGCAGCGGTCTCGCGGGGCCACTGGTTCGCCTCGGCGATGAGCACCCGCCCGGGGTACTCGTCGTCGACCATGGCGCGGAGCTTCTTGATCCACTCGTGGGTCTCCGGCTCGCCCTCGCCGTTGCCCTCCTCCGACTGGAACAGGTACGGGATCGCGTCGAGCCGCAGCCCATCGACACCGAGGTCCAGCCAGTGCCGGACGACGTCGTACACCGCCTCGACGACGGCGGGGTTCTCGTAGTTGAGGTCCGGCTGGTGCGAGAAGAACCGGTGGAAGAAGAACTGCCGACGGACCGGGTCGAAGGTCCAGTTCGACTCCTCGGTGTCGACGAAGATGACGCGGATGTTGGAGTACTCCTCGTCGGTGTCCCGCCAGACGTAGAAGTCGCCGTAGGGGCCGTCCGGGTCCTCGCGCGACTGCTGGAACCACTCGTGCTGGTCGCTCGTGTGGTTGATCACCATGTCGATGACGATGCGCATGTTCCGCTCGTGCGCCTTCGTGACGAGTTCGCGGAACTCGTCGAGGGTGCCGAACTCGGGCAGGATCGCCTTGTAGTCCGAGATGTCGTAGCCGCCGTCGCGCAGCGGGGAGCGGAAGAACGGCGGCAGCCAGAGTGCGTCGACGCCGAGCCACTGCAGGTAGTCCAGGCGGCTGATCAGGCCCTGCAGGTCGCCCGTGCCGTCCCCGTTCGAGTCCACGAACGAGCGGATCATGCACTCGTAGAACACCGAACGCTTGTACCAGAGCGGGTCGAGGGTCAGTCCGGGCTGCTGGATCGGGGCTGTGAAGGACACCGTGCTCCTCGAAGGTCGTCGACGGTCCTCCAGAGCAGGAGGGTCGCCCCGGACACGCTAGCCGCGGGACCTCCGACGCGCACACCGTGGAGCCGGAGAGGTTCCCTAGACTGGCGCGGATGCAACCGCCCGTGCTGTCCCCGTACCAGTCGCTGATGGCGGCCACCCCCGTCGTGCACCGCACGGTCCAGGTCCAGGACCGCACCACGCACTTCTGGGAGTACGGCCCGACCGAAGCCGAAGCCGAAGCCGAAGCCGAAGCCGAAGCCGAAGCCGGAACCGCCCCGGCGACCGTGCTGGCGGTGCACGGGTTCCGCGGCGACCACCACGGGCTCGAGTCGATCGCCGCGCACCTGGTCGCCGGCCACCCGACCGGCGTGCGGGTGATCGTGCCGGACCTGCCCGGCTTCGGCGTGTCCGACCCGCTGCCGACGTCCGACCTGGACGGCTACGTGCACTGGCTCGAGGGTTTCCGCGACGCGCTCGGCCTCGACCGGGACACCGTGGTCCTCGGCCACTCCTTCGGGTCCATCGTCGTGTCCGCCGCGGTCGCCGCCGGACTCGACACCCGCCTGCTCGTCCTGGTGAACCCGATCGCCGCGCCCGCACTGCAGGGACCCCGAGCGATCGGCACCGGCGTCGCCATCGCCTACTACCGTCTCGGCGCCTGGTTGCCGAGGCAGCTCGGCCTCGGTCTGCTGCGGAACCGGGTGATCGTCCGCGCGATGAGCATCGCGATGCTCAAGTCGCGTCGGCCGTCGCTCCGACGGTGGGTGCACGACCAGCACGACCGGTACTTCTCGGCCTTCGCGAACCGCACCAGCGTCCTGGAGGCGTTCCGGACCTCCGTCACGCACGACGTCGCGCAGTTCGCCGACCGGATCGCCGTGCCGACCCTCCTGGTCGCGGCCGAGCACGACGACATCACGGCCGTCCCGGAGCAGCGTGCCCTGGCAGAGCGGCTGGCCGACGCGGAACTCGTCGTCGTCCCGGGCGTCGGTCACCTGGTGCACTACGAGACGCCGGCCGCGGCTGCGAGCGCGGTCCTCCGACGGATGCAGACGTCGTGACCCGCCTCCGGATCGGCATCGACTGCCGCTACGTCCGCATCGGCCGGCACGACGGCATCAGCCGGTTCACGGCGGGCGTCGCCGCCCACCTGCCCGACCGGCACGACCACGTGCTGCTCGTCTCCGACGAGCGACAGCTCGAGTCCCTGCCCGCCGGGATGCCGTGGGAGCTCGTCCCGGCGCCGACCGACGCGGGGGAGCCCCTCGTGGCCCGCCACGTCAACCGCCTGGGCCTGGACGCCGTGTTCTCGCCCATGCAGACGATGGGTTCCCGGGGGCGGCGGTACGCCCTCGTGCTGACGCTGCACGACCTCATCTACTACCGGAACCGCACGCCCCCGCGTGAGTTCTCGTGGCCGCTGCGTCTCGGGTGGCGGGCGTTCCACCTGGCCTGGTGGCCGCAGCGGTTCCTGCTCAACGGTGCGGACGGCGTGGTCACGGTCTCCGAGACGACCGCCGGGCTGATCGCCGAGCACCGTCTGACGGACCGTCCCGTCACGGTGGCGTACAACGCCGCCGACCCGGCCGAGCCCCGCGACACCGATGCACCTCGGCAGAAGTCGCTCGTCTACATGGGCTCGTTCATGCCGTACAAGAACGTCGAGACGCTGGCGGCCGCGCTGCCCCTGCTCGGCCCGGGCTGGACGCTGCACTGCATGTCGCGCGTCTCCGACGCCGATCGGGCACGTCTCAGCGGGCTCGCCCCGGCCGGCGCGGTCGTCTTCCACGACGGCGCGAGCGACGAGGAGTACCGCGCGGTGCTCCGGTCGGCGACGGCCCTGGCGACCGCCTCGTACGACGAGGGCTTCGGCATCCCGCTGGTGGAGTCGATGGGCGTCGGCACGCCGGTCGTCGTCAGCGACATCCCGATCTTCCGGGAGATCGGGGGCGACGTCGCCGAGTACTTCGACCCGTCGTCAGCATCCGCCGTCGCGGCCGCGGTCCGCCGACTGGAGGCCCGGTGGGACGCCGCCTCGCAGGCGTCGGTCGCGCAGGCGGCCCGGTTCCGGTGGCAGGACTCCGCCGAGCAGGTCGTGCGTGCGGTCGAACATGCGGTCGCCGACCGGGAGGCTCGTCACCGCTGAGCGTGGCCGTGGGCGTCCGTCGTCAGCTCCCGCGACGTCAGCTCCCGCGCCGTCAGGGGTGGACCGTCTGCACCTGGACGCCCGGGAAGACCTCGTCACCCACCTGCTCGGCAGCGGCGGCGACCGCGGCGAACCCGACGCCGAGACCCGCTGACCGCACCGTCACCCGCTGCGCGGCGGGCTCGTCGGATCGTCCGTCCGACCGGGCCTCGAACGTGCAGGCGACACCGAGCACGCCGCCGATCGCGCTGAGTCGCTCGGCCAACCGCAGTCGCCGCTGACTGGACTCCTCGGAGTCGGAGACCCCGACCTGCCGGGTCCCGAAGTCCACCTCGGCCCAGATCCGGACGCCCGAGCCCGAGCTGTCGGCGGCTGCGCTGCTGACGGCGGAGACGAGGGCGCGACGGTCCTCCGCACCGAGTTCCGGGTCGGCGCGGACGAGGGCGGTCACGTCGTAGCCCACGAACGAGGTCTTCTCGGTCCGGGCCCGTTCGACCGCGCTGACGCCCGGCAGGGCCGACGCCGCCGCCACGAACCGGGCGCGGTCGCCCTCCGGCTGCGGGAAGACCCCGCCGACACCGCGCTGGACGCCGGACAGGATGACGCCGAGGACGACGACGAGCACCACGGCGACCACGACGACGCCGAGGACGACCGCCGTGCCCGCGCGGACCCGTTCCGGCCGGGACAGTGCCCGCATCGAGGCGGTGTCCGGACCGAACGCGGCGTCCAGGTCGTCGTCGTCCCACGGATCACGGCCGCGGGGACCGTCGGTGTGTCGTCCACCAGCGCTCACAGCGTCACCTCGCAGCGGCCGGATCGTTGCTCGGACCCGCACCGTCCACCGGAGCGTAGTCCGCGCCCTGGTCGGGCGCTCTCGGTCACGCTACGGTGGAGACGGACGGGGGCACGGGCCTCCCGTCGGACGGGGGAACCATGCTCATCACACTCATCGCCGTCGGTGTCGTCATCGTGGCGGTCGCCGTCGGCATGGCGGTCGCCGACCGCCGCCGAGCACGTCTGCTGCGCGACCTGCCGGACGCCGGGGTGCAGCACGGCACCGGGGCGTCGGACCACGACCTGCGGGTCGCCGAGGCGCAGGCCGCGCGGACCGCGGGCGGGACCGGCTACACCGGCGGCTCCGGGATCTGAGCCGGGTCAGCCGCGGCGTTCGAGCGGGTTCTGGTACTCGAACGCGTAGCGGCCCGGCGCGTCCGAGACGTCCTCGATCGGGTCGTCGGAACGGACCAGCTCGGCACGGAAGCGCTCTGGGTCCCATCGGAACGAGTGCACCGAACCGTTCCTGATGGGAACGGTGGAGCGTTCGATCGTGCCCGGCGCCGCGGCGTCGACCATGGTCCGGATGACCGCGCCGTGGGTCGCGACGACCACCGCACCGGCGTCGAAGCGGACGGCGATCTCGGCGAGCGTCTCGGTCACCCGGTCGAGCAGGGCTGCCCGTGACTCGCGGCCCGGCACCGCGTCGTGCGGCCAACGGGCCTCGATCTCGGGGTGCGTGAGCCCCTCGGCGTCGCCGTAGGAGCGTTCCCGGAGCCCGTCGTACGTCGACGGCTCGGCGAGCCCGAGGTGCGTGGCGATGATCGTGCCGGTCTCGGAGGCCCGGGACAGCGGCGACGAGACGACGGCGTCGAAGCGACGGCGGGTGAGTAGCACGGCGGTCTCGGCGGCCTGTCGTCGACCGGTGTCGTTGAGCGGCACGTCCGTCGACCCCTGGATGCGTCGTTGCCGGTTCCAGTCGGTCTCGCCGTGGCGGACCAGGTAGAGGAGCGTCGTCACCCGTCGATCATCGCAGACGCGGTGAGCCGCGCCGCGAGTTCGACCAGGGTCTCGGTCGTGCCGGCGTCGATCTTCACCGCGGCACGGCGGTCGCTGCGGGTCGCACCACGGTTCACGATGACGACCGGGTGCTTCCGCCGGGTGGCGTGGTCGAGCAGGCGGACGCCGGAGTTCACCGTCAGCGACGAGCCGACGACGAGCAGGGCGTCGGCCTCGGCCACGATCGACACGGCCTCGCGGAACTTCTCGGCGGGGACGAACTCGCCGAAGAACACCACGTCCGGCTTCAGCACGCCGCCGCACACCGTGCAGTCCGGCACCCGGAAGCGCTCGACGTCGGTGATCTCGACGTCGCCGTCGGGCTGCAGCTGCACGGACCCGGGCTCGTCGATCCACGGGTTCTCGCGGTCCAGGACGGCGGCCAGGTCGGCGCGGGAGAACACCTGCCCGCAGGTCAGGCACACGGCGCGGTCCATCGAACCGTGGATCTCGACCACCCGACGGGAGCCGGCACGCAGGTGCAGGCCGTCGACGTTCTGGGTGACGATCCCGCTGACGACCCCCGCGGACTCGAGCGCGGCGAGCGCCCGGTGCCCGTCGTTCGGCCGCGCGGCGGCGAAGGTCCGCCAGCCGAGGTGCGAGCCGGCCCAGTAGCGCTGGCGCTTGGCGGGGTCGGCCAGGAACTCCTGGAACGTCATCGGCTTCCGGACGACCCGACCCTCGCCGCGGTAGTCGGGGATGCCGGAGTCGGTGCTGACGCCGGCGCCGGTCAGGACGGCGACCCGCTTGCCGCGGAGGACCGCGACCGCCCGGTCGACGTCGGTGACGGTCTCGTCGGTCGCCAGCCCGTCGGTCCCCGCGTCGGGCGCACCGTTGGTCGTTGTGCCGTCGCTCGTCGCCATCGTGTCCACGGTACCCTCAACCGCCGAGCGTCCCCGGTCCTTCCCCGGGCCGACGTCCGCGACCCGACCACGATCCTCCCGACCGGAACGAGCACCGTGCACCCCGTCCGCATCGACTCCCTCGACGACCCGCGCCTGGACGACTTCGCCCGGCTCACCGACGTGGCGCTCCGCCGCGTGACGGAGCCCGAGGGCGGCCTGTACATCGCCGAGTCGAACACCGTCATCGAGCGCGCCGTCCGTGCCGGCCACGTGCCGCGCAGCGTGCTGGTGCAGGAGAAGTGGCTGGACAGCGTGCTCCCGCTGGTCGACGAGCACGACGGCCCGGTCTTCGTCGGGTCGGACGCGCTGCTCGAGCAGCTCACCGGGTTCCGGATGCACCGCGGCGCGATCGCGGCCATGCACCGACCCGAGCTGCCCACCGTCGCCGACGTCGTGCGCGACGCCCGGCTCGTCGTCGTCCTCGAGGACATCGTCGACCACACGAACGTCGGTGCCGTCTTCCGCAGCGTCGCCGGCCTCGGTGCGGACGCCGTCCTGGTGAGCCCGCGCTGCGCCGACCCGCTCTACCGCCGCAGTGTCCGCGTCAGCATGGGCACCGTGCTGCAGGTGCCGTGGACGCGCATCGGGGAGTGGCCGGCCGCGGGGGAGGACCTCCGTGCGCAGGGCTTCCACGTCGCCGCGATGGCGCTCACCGACCGCTCCGTCGACCTGGAGGAGTTCGTCGCCGACGTGCCGGAACGGGTCGCCCTGGTGATGGGCACCGAGGGGCAGGGCCTGACCCCGGCCGCGGTCGCGGCGGCCGACACCACGGTGCGGATCCCGATGCACCACGGCGTCGACTCGCTCAACGTGGCCGCGGCGAGCGCCGTCGGGCTCTGGGCGGTCGCGCACGCGCAGCGGGCACGCTGATCTGCTGCCCGGTCGATCGCGTCTGAAATAGGCTGGTCGGATGCTCTCCCGACGCGACGCCGCCGTCCGACTCGACATCACGCTCGAGATGGCGACCCACCACGGGATCCCCACGCGCCTCAGCGAGGCCGACCTCACGGCGATCGAGCAGGACCCGCCCGCGTGGCTGGTGCAGTCCCGCGCGAACCGGACGGGTGCGAAGAAGGTGTGGGTGCGCCTGGACTGTGTGGTGTGCGGGTACTCGGAAGAGGCACGGCCGAAGAAGTGGTGGCCGGACTGGGACCACCTGATGTGCGATTACCACGCGCCGTACCAGGCACCCGAGCCGACGGCGGGCTTCGTGCGGCACGAGGTCGAGGGTGTCGGCAGCCGGTTCGTGGCGCTCGTGGACGAGAAGGCGTAGCGCGCGGGCTGATCGTTCGGCAACGGCGCCGAGCCCTGACGGGCCGGCGGCCGGGTACGGCGGTGGCCGGGTGCGCCCGCGACGCGTCAGGTCAGGTCGGCGGCCATCTGCACGCGCCGTCCGTACCGGTCGAGGCCGAGGCGGTGCTCGGTCTCGACGAGCGAGCGGTGGAACGCCGTGACGGGCTCCTCCTCGACGAAGCCGACAGACCGGTAGAAGGGGGCGTTCCACGGGACGTCCGCGTACGTCCGCAGGGTGATGCGTTCGTACCCGAGCAGCCGGGCGCGGTCCGCCGAGGCCGTGACGAGCCTCCGCCCCAGCCCCCGGCGGGCGTGTTCCGGGCGTACCGAGAGCTGTTCGAGGTGGCACAGGCCGTCCACCTCGACCACGTGCGCGAACCCGACGACGTCCCCGTCGTCGAGCGTGACGACGAGCACGAAACCGGGCTGCGCCAGACGGTCGGAGCCGGGGGCCGCGGGCGGCCAGGACCCGGGGTGGAGCCGTTCCACGAGCAGCCGGTCGGCGTCGTCCTCGATGGCCTCGATCGTGGCGGCGTCGGTCGGACGGGCGGAGCGGATCGACGGCACACGTCGATCGTACGGAGCCCGAGCCCGGGCGTCCTCGCCGAGGCCGTACATTCAGTGGCATGAGCGACATCGACTGGAACGCGGGCACCTGGACGACCACCCCCGCACACGTGCAGGTGTCCGACGACGGGATGCGTGTCACGGCGGTCGAGGAGAGCGACGCCTGGCGGATCACGTCCTACGGCTTCGTCCACGACACCGAGCACGCCCTCCTCGCGCCGTTCGCCCAGGACACCGCGATGGAGGTGTCGTTCCACCTGGACTTCTCCGCCCAGTTCGACCAGGCCGGCATCTTCGTCAAGGTCGACGACAGCACCTGGACCAAGGCCGGCGTCGAACGCAGCGACGACCAGGACAGCCTCGGCGCCGTCGTCACCCGCGGTGTCTCCGACTGGTCGCTCGCGCCCGTGCCGGACTGGCACGGACGCCTGGTCACGATCCGCGCCAGCCGCTCCGGCGATGCCCTGACCGTCCGGGCCCGGGTCGACGACGAGCCGTGGCGTCTGGTCCGCGTGGCACCCCTGGACCCCGACGCCGAGGTCGGTGCCGGGCCGATGTGCTGCGCGCCGTCGCGGGACGACCTCACCGTGCACTTCACCGCCTGGCGGACCGGTGCGGCCGACGCCAGCCTGCACCCGGAGGACTGACCTCCTGCCGCTGCGCTGACGGCCGAACCGGTCGAGGGAGTGGTCCGGCCTGTCTCCGGTACTCGGTAGCGTGACCGCGTGCATCTGAGCTGGGATCGGGCGGTGCCGTCGCGATGGCGATCGCTGCCGCCTCCCGTCTGGCTGCTCGTCGCCGCCCGGACCGTGAACCGCCTCGGGGCCTTCACGCTGCCCTTCCTCGCCGTCGTGTTGGTCGACGACTTCTCCGTCCAGGTGCAGACTGCCGGAGCGATCGTCGCCCTCTTCGGGGTGGCGACGATCCCCTCGCGACTGATCGGTGGCTTCCTCAGCGACCGGATCGGCCACCGCTCCACCATCGCGTGGGGCCTCACCCTCACCGCGGTGTTCCAACTCCTGCTCGCGGCGGCACCCGGCGTCGTGACCGCTGCGGCCGCAGCGGTGCTCATCGGCCTGTCGTTCGAGATCTACGAACCGCCGTCCCAGGCACTCGTCGCCGACGTCGTCGAGGGCGACCGCGACCGGGTCGCCGCCTACGGGTTGTACTCGGCTGCACTCGCCGTCGCCGGGGTGCTCGCCGGCGTCCTCGCGGCGACCGTCGGTGGTGTCGACCTCCGACTGCTGTTCGTGGTCGACGCGGTGACCTGCCTGGCGTGCGCGACCCTCGTCCTCGTCGGGTTGCAGCCGCGTCGCGGGGGACAGGAGCCGGAGGATCGTGCGTCGACCCCGGCTGCGGTGGTGCGGAGTCCGTGGCGGGACCCGATGCTCGTCGGGATGCTCGTCACCGGCACGGGCTTCGCCGTGCTGTACCTGCAGCTCGACGTCGCACTTCCCCTCACACTGCGTGCCGACGGGATCCGGCCGTCGCTGGTCGGCGTGCTCTTCGCCGTCTCGGCCCTCGTCATCGTCCTCGGGCAGCCGCTGGTCGTGCGGGGGCCGCTCACCCGGTGGAGCCACTTCGCGGCGCTGGCGATCGGTTTCCTGGTGCTCGGCGTCGGTTTCGTCCTCAACGGAGTCGCTGTCGACCTGCCCGGCCTGATCGCTGCGACGGTCGTGTGGAGCCTCGGTGACCTGGTGCTCCTCGGGCACGCCACCGCACTCGTCGCGGCGATCGCTCCCGCGACGTCGCGCGCTCGGTACATGTCGGTCTTCGGCATCAGCTGGGGCATCGCCGCCGCAGTCGGGCCACTCGTCGGCACCCAGCTGATCGCACACCTGCACGTCAATGGCACCTGGTGGGTCCTCGGCCTGCTCTGCGTCCCGCTCGCCGCAGCGCAACCCGTCCTCGCGGCAGCTGCGCGGCGATCCGGTCGGGCATTCGCGCGTTCCTGACCGACGACCGCGATCGCGGCGGGCTGCCCGGTCATGGGCAACGAGGGGCCGCAGTTGCTACAGTCTCGAGATGGCACGACTCGACGGCGACGCAGGGACCGTGACACGGCCCGCCACGGTCGAGGACGCCGAGAGCATCGCCCGTGTGCACGCGACCTCATGGCGCGAGACGTACGGTCGGCTGGTCGAGGATCCGGACACGAACCCCTGGTTCGACGTCGACCGACGAGTCGGCATGTGGCGGACGTACCTGGAAGACGGGGTCTTCTCCACCACCGTGGCCGAGGATCCGACCGGCGTGATCGGGTTCGCGGCCGCCCAACGCGCAGTCGAGCCCGACGCGGTCCGCCCAGAGGAACTCGCCATGCTCTACGTGCTCGAACGGGTGCAGGGAACGGGAGCCGGTCAAGCGCTCCTCGACGGGGTGCTCGGCGGACGTCCTGCGTCGCTGTGGGTGGCGGCGGACAATCCTCGAGCCCATGCGTTCTACCGCCGGAACAGGTTCACCGCCGACGGCGCCACCTCGAGTTTCGAGCCACTCGGCGCCACCGTGCGACTCGTCCGGTGAGCTGACGGTCCGCGAGATCAGTGCCGAAGACGCGCACCGGCTGTGCCAGTCTGCTGAGCGATGACCATCACGAACGCACCCTGGCACCACGCGCAGCCCGACCAGTCCGACGTGCACCTCGACGTCGTGCCGGAGGCAGTGCTGCACGCCCTCGCGGCCGGTGAGACCGACTCCACGACTCGCCGGACCATGTCGCCCTACCTCACCGGGCCGGAGTGCGCCTCGCTGTGGCGCAAGAGGAGCGAGCAGATCCGCGAGCGCCCGGGCGACGCACCTTGGGTCACACGGTTGATCGTCGACCCTGCAGTCGCCCTTCCGGTCGGCCTCGCCGGCTTCCACGGCCCGCCGGATGCGGACGGCATGGTCGAGGTCGGGTACCGCGTGGATCCGGCCCATCGCCGCAGGGGGTATGCGAGACGGGCACTCGAGACGCTCCTGGCGGTCGCGCACGACCACCCCGACGTGCGGACGGTGCGGGCCACCATCAGCCCGGACAACGCTGCCTCACTCGCCCTGATCGCCGCGTACGGGTTCGTCGAGAACGGCGAGCAGTGGGACGAGGAAGACGGCCGGGAGATCGTCTTCGAGGTCTCGGTCGACGGTCAGCGCCGCCCCACGGAGGACTGGAACCGCACCAGGTAGCCGTCCGGGTCCTGCACGAGGAACTGCTCGACCCCGGCCTCCTCGCCGCCGACCGGGTACCACTTCGTCTCCGGCTCCATGAAGAGCGGCCAGTCGGCGTCCCGCAGCACTGCGACGAGCGCTCCGCTGTCGGGCACGCTGACCTGTAAGTTCACGCCACGGCCCAGGGGAGCGTCGAGCGGACCCGTCACCCAGTTGCGGCCGACCCCGGCCTGCTCGAGCATCAGGTGTGCCGAGCCGAGGACGACGTAGGCGAAGCGCTCGTCGGGCCTGGCGTAGCTGATGGTGAAGCCGCAGAGGCCGCACCAGAACGCCAGGCTGTGGTCGAGGTCGGCGACGAGGAGCTCCGGGACGAGTGCGGGTTCGAGGGCGTCGGTCACGGCACCATCGTGGCATCGAGCGAGGCAGCACCCGTGTGTCCCGAGCGTCGTGTCCCTAGCGTCGGGGTGTGCACACCCACGACGCCGTCGACCGCGGCCACGACCTGGTCCTCGAGCACTTCCGCTGGATCGACGGTGCAGCCGACACCTGGACCATGCTCCGGTCGGCCGACGCGCTGGCCGGGATCGTCGCGGGGCTCGCCGCACTGGTCGAGGACGCTCGGCCGGACGTCGTGATCGGCATCGAGTCCCGTGGTTTCGTGCTCGCTCCGCCCGTCGCGCTGACACTCGGTGTCGGCTTCGCCCCGGTCCGGAAGGACGGCGCGCTGTTCCCCGGACCGCTGGTGGCACGGACGACGGACCGCGACTACCGCGGGAACCGGCGGACCCTGTCGGCGCGCCGGGACCTGTTCGCTGCCGGGCAACGGGTCGTCCTGGTCGACGACTGGATCGAGACCGGCAGCCAGGCGCTCGCGGTGGCGCAACTGGTCGCCGACGCGGCAGCGGACCTCGTCGGCGTTGCGGTGGTCGTCGACGAAGCGGGCCCCGGAGCGCGCGCAGCACTCCCGATGCTGCGGAGCCTCGTCCGGTCGTCCGAGCTCGACGCGGGTCGCCGCAGCTGACCCCGTCGGCGCTCCTCCGGCGCCGGACGGCAGTGCCGGGAGGCCCGCCCCGGCCTCGCGACGAGCCGCACCGGTCCCAGGGGGCCGGCCCGCGCCTCCAGTACGATCCGGTCTCGTGCCGAACGTCGTCCGCCGCCCCCGCTCCGCGATCCGGAGGCCCGTGGCGGTCGCCGTCATCGCGGTGCTCCTGCTCGTCGTCGCGTTCCTGGTGGCCGCCGCGGTCGTGCCGTTCGCTCCGGCGACGGCCAGCACGGCGACGTACCGTCCGCCGACCGCGAGCGCCGCAGACGTCCGGTTCCCCGACTACGGCGCGACCGCGGTCGAGGCGGACGGCTTCCCGGAGAGCCTGACGACGAGCGGCGACCGGAAGGCCCGTTCGATCGCGAGCATCTCGAAGGTCGTGACGGCCCTGGTCGTGCTCGAGGAGAAGCCGCTGCAACCGGGGGAGCAGGGGCCGGACGTCCGGTTCACGCCCCAGATGGAGGCGCTGTACAGCCAGTACGCGGCGCAGAACGGCGAGGTCGCACCACTGCCGAGCAACCTGCGCCTGTCCGAGTACCGGGCGTTCCAGGTGATGCTGATGAAGTCGGCGAACAACTACGCCGGCTCCCTGGCGCTCTGGGCCTTCGGGTCGATGGACGGCTACCGCAAGGCCGCGGCGACCTGGCTCGACGCCCACGGTCTCGACGACACCACGATCATGGAGCCGACGGGTCTCGACCCCCGGAACACGAGCACGGCGACGGACCTGGTCGACCTCGGCAAGCTCGCCCTGGCGGACCCGCTGGTGAAGCAGGTGGTGGGGACGGCGAAGGCGACGGTGCCGGGCGTCGGCGACATCGAGAACTCGAACAAGCTGCTCGGCATGGACGGTGTCGAGGGCATCAAGACCGGAACCCTCGACGAGGCCGGCGCCTGCCTGCTCTTCGCGGCGACCTACCAGCGCGGTGGCCGCACGGTGACCGTGATCGGGGCGATGCTCGGCGGGGTCGACCACGACTCGCTGGACGGTGACGTCCGGAAGCTGCTGCACTCGGTGGCGGACGACTTCCACACGATCACGCTGACGAACGCCGGGCAGACGTTCGGCACGTACCAGGCGCCCTGGCAGGAGGAGGTCGACGCGACCGCCAGCCGTGCGGCGTCGCTGCTGGTCTGGGGTCCCACGGACGTGACGGCTAAGACGTCGCTCGAGCCGCTGACGTTCGGTTCGGCGGGGGAGCGCGTCGGGTCGGTGCGGTTCACGGTGTCGCACCACGACCCGGTGACGGTGCCGCTGCGCCTCGACCGGGCCATCGAGGACCCGGGCGTGTGGTGGCGGTGGTCGAACCCGTTCCGCGGTGTGGAGCTCGACCGGGCGCTGGTCGGCTGACCGGGCTGGGCTGCGCTCAGTCCCGCGGCGTGACCGGCTGCAACGACGTCCGCTTCGCCGTGATGCCGTCGCCCGACGACGTCCCCCGGACACGCCGGACGACCCACGGCACGAGGTACTCCTTGGCCCAGCCGAGGTCCTCGACCCGGGCCTCCCGCCAGGGGCGCGCGGCGAGCGGCTCCGGGACCGCCGCGCCGAGTTCGTGGGCGACGCCGAGGGTGTCGAGCACGGCGGCCGCGACCGTCGCGTGTCCGAGCGGGGAGTGGTGCAGCCGGTCGGCGGCCCACATCCGCGGGTCCCGCAGCACCCGGAGCGCCCAGAGGTTCGTGACGAGCGCCCCGTGCTTCAGCGCGATGGCCTGCAGGTGCTCGTTGTAGATCGCCGTCTTGCCGCGCACCATGCCGAGCACCGGGGTCATGCCGACGTCCGGTCCGGTGAACAGCACCACGGTCGCGCCGTCCCGCCGGAGGGTCTCGATCATCCGGTCGTACCGTTCGGCAAGGGCGTCCGGGTCGGAGCCCGGCCGGATGATGTCGTTGCCACCCGCCGACACCGTGATCAGGTCCGGGCCCAGGGCGACGGCGGCTTCGGCCTGCTCGACGATGATCTGGCCGAGCAGCCGGCCGCGGACGGCGAGGTTGGCGTAGCCGAAGTCCTCGTCGGTACGGTCCGCCAGGGTCTCGGCGACCCGGTCGGCCCACCCGCGGTGACCCCCGACAGACTGGGGGTCCGGATCACCGATCCCCTCGGTGAACGAGTCACCGATCGCGACGTACCGGGTCCAGGGATGCTCGTCTGACACGACACGCGACCGTACTCTCGTCCCATGACCGAGTCCACTCCCGGCAAGCGACGTCCCTGGACCGTGCCGGACGACCTCCTGGCACGCATCGCCGCGCGCGCTCCCGGCTACGACGCCGACAACGCCTTCCTCGCCGAGGACCTCGACGAGCTCCGGCAGGCCGGGTACCTCCGCATCGGGGTGCCGATCCGGGACGGAGGCTCGGGGCTGGGTCTCCGCGAGACCGCTGCGGTCCAGCGGACCCTCGCCACCGCGGCACCGGCGACGGCGCTCGGGCTGGGCATGCACCAGGTGTGGGTGCAGGCGGCCCGCAGCGTGTCCGCCCGGGGTGGGACGTTCCTCCAGACCGTGACCGACGCGGCGGCGGCGGACCGGCTGCTCGCCTTCGGGGTCAGCGAGCCGGGCAACGACGCGGTGCTCTTCGACTCGCTCACCACCGCCGAGCCGGACGGCGTCGGCGGGTACCGGTTCACCGGCACGAAGGTGTCGACCTCGCTCGCACCGGCGTGGGACCTGCTGAGCGTCTTCGGGAAGGACACCTCCGGGCCGGAGCCGCGACTCGTGCACGGGTTCGCCGTCCGGAGTGACGGCGGGGTGCGCCACCTGGACGACTGGGACACCCTCGGCATGCGGGCGACGCAGAGTCGGACGACGATCCTGGACGGGCTGCACGTGCCGGCGGAGCGGATCGTCCGTGTGCTGCCGGTCGGCCCGGTGGCGGACCCGCTCGTGTTCGGCATCTTCGCGGCCTTCGAGCTGCTCGTGGCATCGGTGTACGTGGGGATCGCGTCGCGGGCGGTGACCCTGGCCGTCGAGCGCGTCTCCGGCCGCGTCGCGATGGACGGGATGCCCCGCTCGGCCGACCCGGACGTCCGGCGGGCGGTCGCCGCGATGCGCAGTGCGACCGACGCGATCGCACTGCAGGTCGACGCGCTGGCCCGGGACGTCGACGAACTCGTCGACCACGACCGGTGGTTCCCGCTGCTCGTCGGCACGAAGACCCGCGCGGTGGACACGGCCCAGCACGTCGTGGACGAGGCGCTGCGGATCGTCGGCGGCTCGGCCTTCCGCGCGTCGGACGAACTGGCGCGTCTGGCGCGGGACGTCCGCGCCGGGCAGTACCACCCGTCGACGCGGGACTCGGCGATGCGGACCATCGCGGCGGCGGAGTTCGGACCGCTGCCGCGCTGACCTCGGCCGGACCCGGTGTCGCCTGGCCGACTGGCCGCCTGGCCGACGCCGGTGTCGCCGGTCCGTGCGAGCATGACCCGGTGAGCAAGCAGGACGGACGGAACCGACTCGTCACCGACGCGCCCGTCGACGACGCCACGGCGACGGTCCTGCACGTCGACATGGACGCCTTCTTCGCCTCCGTGGAACTGCTCGACCGCCCGGACCTCGTCGGCCTGCCGGTGATCGTCGGGCACGACTCCGACCGCTCGGTCGTCACCGCCGCCACGTACGAGGCCCGCAAGTACGGCATCAACTCCGCGATGCCGATGGCCGTCGCGAAACGCCGCTGCCCCGCCGCCGTGATCGTCGAGCCGCACTTCGAGAAGTACAGCGCCCGTTCGGCCCAGGTCATGCGGATCTTCGACCGGTTCACCCCGCGGGTCGAACGACTCGGCATCGACGAGGCGTTCCTCGACGTCGCCGGCGCCCTCCGGCTGTACGGCACGCCGTGGCAGATCGGTACCGAGATCCGCCGGACCGTGTTCGCCGAGACCGGTCTGCACTGCTCGGTCGGCGCCGCATCGACGAAGTTCGTCGCGAAGCTCGCCTCCAGCCGCGCCAAGCCCGACGGCCTGCTCGTCGTCCCGCACGCGTACACCATCGAGTTCCTGCACCCCCAGCCCGTCTCGGCGCTCTGGGGCGTCGGCGGCAAGACGCAGGAGACCCTCGAACGCCGGGGCATCCACACCATCCGCGACCTCGCCACCACACCGCTGCCCTCGCTCGTCGCCCTGCTCGGCCCCGCCGGCGGCCAGCGGCTCCACGACCTGGCCTGGGGCCGAGACCCGCGCACGGTCGAGGCCGGGGTCGGCGAGAAGTCGATCGGGCACGAGGTGACGTTCGGCCGCGACCTCACCGAACGCGACGACGTCGCCCGCGAACTGCTGCGCCTGGCCGAGAAAGTGGCCGTCCGACTGCGCCGAGCCGAGGTGCAGGCCCGCACCGTGGCGCTCAAGGTCCGCTACACCGACTTCAGCACGCTGACCCGGTCCCGCACCCTCGCCGAACCCAGCGACGTCGCCAAGCGCCTCCACCGCGAAGCCGTCGAGCTCTACGACGTCCTGCACCGACCGGGCAACCGCATCCGACTGATCGGTGTCCGCGGGGAGAACCTCGTGCCCGCGGCCGCGAGCAACGCCCTCTGGGACGACGACGCGCCGTGGCGGGAGACCGAGACCACCGTCGACGCCGTCACCGCGCGCTTCGGCGCCGGCGTGCTGCGCCCGGCATCGCTCGTCCGCGCGACGCCCGAGCAGCGTGCCCCGCACGCCCGGCAGGACTGAGCGTGCCGGTACACTTGGGTGGAGTGAGCGCAGCGGAGAACATCGAGCACCAGGAACCCGCCGAACTCCCGATCGACGGGCCGTCCGACGCACCGGGCGGAGCGGCCCGTGACGGATCGGCACCGACCGAACCGGCGGCCATCGCCGAGGTCGCGGGCAACGCGGCCGCCGAGCACCTGTCCCCGGCGTTCCCGGAACGTGCTGCCTGGGGCACCGCCTCGAAGCTCCGCGCCTGGCAGGTCGAAGCGCTGACGAAGTACTTCGAGAAGGAACCGCGCGACTTCCTCGCCGCGGCCACCCCGGGCGCCGGCAAGACCACGTTCGCGCTGCGCCTGGCGACCGAGCTCCTCGCCCGCGGCACCGTCGACCGGCTGGTCGTCGTCGCCCCGACCGAGCACCTCAAGCGGCAGTGGGCCGACGCCGCCGACCGCGTGAACATCCGGCTCGACCCGATGTTCAAGAACGGTGACGGCATGTTCGGCCGGCACTACCAGGGCGTCGCGATCACGTACGCCCAGGTCGGCATGAACCCCGAGGTGCACGAGCGCATCACCGCCGGGGGCAAGACCCTGGTCGTCCTCGACGAGGTGCACCACGGCGGCGACGCCCTGACGTGGGGTGAGGGCATCCGACTGGCGTTCTCGAAGGCCACCCGGCGGCTCTCGCTCTCCGGCACGCCGTTCCGCTCCGACACCGCACCGATCCCGTTCGTGCAGTACGCCCCGGACGAGCAGGGCATCCGCACCTCGATCTCCGACTACAACTACGGCTACGGCCGGGCACTGAAGGACGGCGTCGTCCGGCCCGTGCTGTTCATGGCGTACGCCGGGCAGATGCGCTGGAAGACCCGGATGGGCGACGAGATGTCGGCCTCCCTCGGCGATCCCGTCACGAAGGACATCACCGCGCAGGCCTGGCGTACCGCGCTGTCGCCTGAGGGCGAGTGGATGCCCGCCGTGCTGTCGGCGGCCGACAAGCGCCTCACCGAGGTCCGCCGTGGTGTGCCCGACGCCGGCGGCCTGGTGATCGCGACCGACACCACCACCGCCCGGGCGTACGCGCGGATCCTGCAGCGGATCACGGGGGAGCGGCCGACCGTCGTCCTCTCCGACGAGGCCGCCGGCTCCAGCCGCATCCAGTCCTTCGCCGAGGACACCTCGCGCTGGATGGTCGCCGTCCGGATGGTGTCCGAAGGCGTCGACGTGCCCCGGCTCTGCGTCGGGGTGTACGCGACGAGCGCCAGCACGCCGCTGTTCTTCGCCCAGGTGATCGGCCGCTTCGTCCGGGCCCGCCGCCGTGGCGAGACCGCGTCGGTGTTCCTGCCGAGCGTCCCCGGCCTGATGGCCCTCGCCGCCACCCTCGAGCTGGAGCGTGACCACGCCCTCGACCGTCCGAAGGACGCCGAGGACGGCATGTACAACCCCGAAGACGCCATGGTCGCCGAGGCCAACAAGGAGGACCGCGCGTCCGAGAGCCTGCTCGACATGCAGCCGTTCGAGGCGCTCGACTCGCAGGCCTCATTCGACCGGGTGCTCTACGACGGCGGCGAGTTCGGCACCGGCGGCGAGGTCGGTTCCCTCGAGGAGCTCGACTTCATCGGCATCCCGGGCCTGCTGGAACCCGACCAGGTGCGCGACCTGCTCCGTGCACGCCAGGCGACCCAGGCGAAGCGGTCCAAGGGCCGGGTGCTCAAGGACGGCATGCCCAAGGCCCCTGAGCCCGAGAGCCGTCCGATGTACCTGACGATCAAGGAGCAGCGGTCGGAACTGCAGCGCCTGGTGTCGATCTGGTCCCGGCACGCCAACGAACCGCACGGGTCGATCCACGCCGAACTCCGTCGGATGAGCGGTGGCCCGGCCGTGGCGCAGGCGAGCATCGAGCAGATCCAGAAGCGCATCGACATCCTGCGCGGCCGGATCGGCAACCGCCGGTGAGCACGGTGAGCCCGGTGAGCCGGGTCCGACCGTGATCGAGCCCGTCGACGACGACCGCACCTGGTACGTCAAGCGCGATGCGGACTCCTCGCCCGAGGCGATCATCGACCGGTTCGGCGGCGGCTACCGGCTGCGTCGGTTCTCGCTGCACGAGTCCCGTCGGACGCAGTACGGCGTGTACACCGGACGCGAGATCGCCGAGACCGCGTGGTGGCGCCTCCGCGACGGCAGGTGACGGTCGGCGGCGGCAAGTGACGGTCGACGGCGGGAAGTGACCAGGTTCCGCTCCGGATCGCCCGGACAGGTGCGGCGCTGATGACGGGGACGGGCAGGATCGGGTAGACCGGAGGAATGGCAGACTCCATCCCTCACGTCCTCGTCCTCGGCGGCGGCTCGGCCGGCTACACCGCCGTCAAGCAGCTGCAGAAGCACGCCGCCACGGTGCCCATGCGCATCACCCTCGTGGACCAGAACACGTACTACACGTACCTGCCGTTCCTGCCCGAGGTCGCCGGCGGTCACATCGCCCCCAAGGACGTCACCGTCGAACTCCGACGCGCGCTCCGCAAGACCCGGGTCATCCAGGGCAAGGTGACCGGGATCTCCTCGGCCGACAAGACCGTCGCGGTCGCCACGGCCGGCGGCGACGACCGCACCCTCGGCTACGACCACCTCATCGTGGCGCTCGGCTCGGTCACCCGCACGTTCCCGACCCCCGGCCTCGACGAGGTCGGCGTCGGCTTCAAGACCGTCGAGGAAGCTGCGTACGTCCGCGCGAAGCTCCTCGACAACATCGCGAAGGCCGCCGCCACCCGTGACGAGGACGAGCGTCGTCGTCTCCTCACCAGCATCTTCATCGGCGGCGGCTACACCGGCGTCGAAGCGATCGGTGAGCTGTTCGACGTCTCCCAGGCCGCGATCGCCACGTACCCGTCGCTCGCCGGCGAGCAGCCCCGCTGGGTGCTCATCGACGCGCTCGACCGCGTCGCGCCCGAGGTCGGCCCGGAGCTGTCGAAGTGGACCCTCGAGTCCCTCCGCGCCCGCGGCATCGACGTCCGCCTGAAGACCACCATGCCGAGCTGCGAGGGCGGCGTCGTCAAGCTGTCCGACGGCGACGAGTTCGCCACCGGTCTGCTCGTCTGGACCGCCGGTGTCAAGCCGAACCCGCTCCTCGACGCCACCGACCTGCCGCGCGGACCGAAGGGCCACCTCGCCGCGAACGCGAAGCTGCAGGTCGAGGCCGAGGACACCCACGAGGTCGTCGAGGGTGTCTGGGGCCTCGGTGACGTCGCGCAGGTCCCCGACCTGACCGCCGAGAAGCAGCCGGCGTACTACCCGCCGAACGCCCAGAACGCCGTCCGTCAGGCTGTCGTCGTCGCCGACAACATCGTGGCGACGATCACCGGCAAGCCGCTCACGGAGTACCGACACCCGTCCATCGGCACGGTCGCCTCGTACGGTGTCGCCAAGGGCGCGGCGAACATCAAGGGCATCAAGATGACGAACCTGCTCGCCTGGCTCGCACACCGCGCGTACCACGTGTACGCGATGCCGACGCTGAACCGCAAGGCGCGCATCGTCATCGGCTGGGTCACCGGTGCCGTGTCCGGCCGCGACGCGACCTCCCTCATCAAGGAGACCGACCCGCGTCGCACCTTCGTCGACGCGGCGAAGAGCTAGCGCGCGCGTCCCGACGCAACTGCCTGCAGACGGGAGGCCCGGTACCAGCTGGTACCGGGCCTCCCGTCCGTCGTGGCACCGGTCCGGCACCGGCCTGCCGGAGCGACTGGACACCGAACGCGGCCCTGGACCGCCTCCCACCCGCCCGGCGTCACCGTGGACGCCACGAGTGAGAGGAGCGCCATGCGTGCCATGACCTACCGCGGGCCGTACCGGGTCCGCGTCGATGACAAGCCCGATCCCCGCATCGAGCACCCGAACGACGCGGTCATCCGCGTCGAGCGGGCCGCGATCTGCGGGTCGGACCTGCACCTGTACCACGGCATGATGCCGGACACCCGCGTCGGCCACACCTTCGGCCACGAGTTCATCGGCGTCGTCGAGCAGCTCGGGTCGTCGGTCGAGACGCTGAGCGTGGGGGACCGCGTGATGGTCCCGTTCCACATCTCCTGCGGGACCTGCTGGTTCTGCGCCCGCGGACTCTTCACGAACTGCCACAACGTGAACCCGAACGCCACCGCGGTCGGCGGCATCTTCGGCTACTCGCACACCACCGGCGGCTACGACGGCGGCCAGGCGGAGCGTGTCCGCGTGCCGTTCGCCGACATCGGGCCGCAGGTGATCCCGGACTGGCTGGACCCGGAGGACGCGCTGCTGATGACGGACGCCCTGGGCACGGGGTACTTCGGGGCGCAGCTCGCCTCGATCCGCGAAGGCGACACCGTCGTGGTGCTCGGCGCCGGGCCGGTCGGGTTGTTCGCGGCGAAGTCGGCCTGGTTCATGGGAGCCGGACGGGTGATCGTCGTCGACCAGCTCGAGTACCGCCTGCAGAAGGCCCGCGAGTTCGCGCACGCCGAGACCATCAACTACGCCGAGGTCGACGACGTCGTGCTCGAGATGAAGAAGCAGACCGACTTCCTCGGCGCGGACAGCGTGATCGACGCGGTCGGTGCCGAGGCGGACGGCAACTTCCTGATGCACGTCTCCAGCGCGAAGCTGAAGATGCAGGGCGGGTCCCCGGTCGCGCTGAACTGGGCGATCGACGGCGTCCGGAAGGGCGGCACCGTCTCGGCGATGGGTGCGTACGGGCCGATCCCGAGCCTGGTGAAGTTCGGCGACGCGATGAACAAGGGCGTCACCATCCACATGAACCAGGCGCCGGTGAAGCGCCAGTGGCCGAGGCTGCTCGAGCACATCCAGGCCGGACACCTGAAGCCGAGTGACGTCATCACGCACCGGATCCCGCTCGAGCACATCGGCGAGGCCTACCACCTGTTCTCGTCGAAGCTCGACGGGTGCATCAAGCCGGTGATCGTGCCGTGAGCAGGAAGGAGCAGGAGATGACCGACCACATGCCGTACGTCGCCGACCGGGCGAAGGACGTGCCGAGCGCCGACGAGCTGCGGGCGCGGATCCCCGGGTGGGGGAGTGACCTGGACCTCGCCGACCGGCCGAGCGTGCCCAAGCTGTCGCGCGAGGCCGGCTCGGCCACCGGGGCGCACTGGGTCCGCCCGGAGACGCAGCCGGGTGCGGAGGGCCGCGAACGCTCGATCGAGCACGCCCACGTCACGCCGGTGTTCGGCACCGCGCAGCCGCTGTCCGGACTCGCCGGGGTCGTCAAGCGGTACGCCTACCGGCGGTTCAGCGAGGGGCGCCTGGCGCACTGGATGCTGCTCGTCGTCGGCGACCGGCTCGACGTGGCCACGCACCGGGTGACGGACGCGCTGCGCGGACGGCCGGACCGGATCGTCGCGGAGACCGGCATCGCGGCCGAGCGGGCGGACAGCCCGGTGGGCGCACGTGTCGGCTCGTCGCGACGGGACTGGCGGCACGGGGTGCTCGACCCCGTCGTGAGGATGTGGCCGTACCTGCTGATCGGTGGCGTCGCGGTGTGGGTGGTGCGGCGAGCGCGACGCTGACGCTCGGCGGGGCCGCGGCGGCGGCGGCGGCAGCGCGTTTCACGCCTGGCGACACGGTTCGGGTCGCGGGGCGCGTGCCGTGTCGCTTGGCGCGAACGACGGGAGGCGCGTGGCGGGCGCGCGCCGGGCCTCCCGCCCGCTGCGGCGCCGAGGCGGGTTTCGCGCCTGGCGACATCGTTCGGGTGGTGCGCCGCGAGCGGTGTCGCTGGGTGCGAACGACGGGAGGCGCGTGCGGGCGCGGGCCGTGCCTCCCGTCCGGCGTGGGGTCGCGGTGCGATTCGCGCCTGGCGACATCGCTCGCGTGGTGCGCCGCGTGCCGTGTCGCTGGGCGCGAACGACCGGAGGCGCGCGACCCCCGGGCGCACAAAAACGAACGGCCCTCCCGAAGGAGGGCCGTTCGCCGCTTGTCTCAACACAAGTGTTCGAGCATCTGCTCAGAGGAGCCGGTGCTGCGTGTCCGAGAGGGGACTTGAACCCCTACGCCCTAATACGGGCACTAGCACCTCAAGCTAGCGCGTCTACCAATTCCGCCACCCGGACTGGGTGTGACGCCGAGCACATGGTGCAGGCATCGGGCCGTTCGACCGGGTTTCCCCGGCGTTCCTGCCGAGAGAAGACACTAGCACGGGTGTGAACGCCCGTTGAACACGGCTGCGCATCCCGGGCGCGGCGAGGGGAGCGTGTCCGTCGCCGGTAGCGTTGCGCCATGACGTCCGAGCTGGAACGCACCGCGGCGATCGCGCGGGACCTCATCCGGATCGACACCACGAACTGGGGTGAGGGGAAGTCCCGCGGCGAGACCGAGGCGGCGCACTACGTCGAGTCGGCGCTGCAGGGCCTCGGGCTGACGACCCAGCTGTTCGAGTCCGAACCCGACCGTGTCAGCGTCGTCGCCCGGGTGCCGGGTCGTGACCGCAGCAAGCCCGGGCTCGTCGTCCACGGGCACCTCGACGTCGTCCCCGCCGACCCGGAGAACTGGTCCGTCGACCCGTTCGGCGGCGAGGTGCGCGACGGTTCCCTCTGGGGCCGCGGCGCCGTCGACATGAAGAACATGGATGCGATGATGCTGACCGCACTGTCGGACGTCATCGAGCAGCAGGGTGCTCCCGAGCGGGACCTGGTGATCGCGTACTTCGCCGACGAGGAAGCCGGTGGGGTCCTCGGCGCACACCACGTCGTCGACACCCACCCCGAGGTCTTCGACGGTGCCACGGCGGCGATCAGCGAGGTCGGTGGTTACTCGATCACCCTCGGGGACCGGCGCGCCTACCTGCTCCAGACCGGCGAGAAGGCCCTGATGTGGGTGAAGCTCACCGCGCGCGGCACGGCGGCGCACGGCTCGCACGTCATCAAGGACAACGCGGTCACGAAGATCGCCGCCGCCGTGGCTCGGATCGGCAGCGAGGAGTGGCCGGTCCGGCTGTCCGACACGACGACCGCGATGGTCGCCGAGGTCGCCCGGTTCCTGGGCGTCGACCCGGTCGCCACCGGCCCGGACGAGGTCGCCCTCGCCACCGGTTCCGCCGCCCGGTTCATCCACGCGGCCCTGCACACGACCACGAACCCGACCGTCCTCAGCGCCGGCTACAAGCACAACGTGATCCCGGACCAGGCGACGGCCCTCGTCGACATCCGCTGCCTGCCCGGCGACGAGGACGCCGTCCTGGCCCGGGTGCGCGAACTGGCCGGCGACGACGTCGAGGTGACGATGACCCACCAGGACGTCGGGCTCGAGCAGGACTTCGGCGGCCCGCTCGTCGACGCCGTGCGGGACGTCCTCGAGCGACACGACCCGGGCGCCCCGGTGCTGCCGTACCTGCTGTCCGGGGGGACCGACAACAAGGCGCTCTCGCGGCTCGGCATCGCCGGGTACGGCTTCGTGCCGCTGCAGCTGCCGGCCGGCGTCGACTTCCCGGCGATGTTCCACGGGGTCGACGAGCGTGTCCCACTCGAGTCGTTGGCATTCGGTCGCCGCGTCCTCGGAGACCTGTTCGCGACCTACTGATACCGTGCATGGTCGTCGTCGGTGACGGCACAACCGAGTCCAGCACCGGCGAAAGGCCGCACACGTGCACATCTTCGAGGCGATCTTCCTCGGCTTCGTCCAGGGGCTGACGGAGTTCCTGCCGGTCTCCTCCAGCGCCCACCTGCGCATCGTCGGGCTGTTCCTGCCCGACGCGCAGGACCCCGGCGCGGCCTTCACCGCGGTGACGCAGCTCGGCACCGAGACGGCCGTGCTCATCTACTTCTGGAGGGACATCGTCCGGATCGTCCGGAAGTGGTTCGGCGCGCTGGCCGGCAAGGTCCCGCGGAACGACCCGGACGTCCGCGTCGGCTGGCTCGTGATCATCGGCACGATCCCGATCGGCGTCGTCGGGCTGCTCCTTCAGGACACCATCGAGACCACCTTCCGGTCGCTGTGGATCGTCGCGATCGTGCTCATCGTCTTCGGCGTCGTCCTGGGCGTGCTGGACCGCGTCGGCCGTAAGGTCCGTCCGATCGAGCAGATGACGTTCGGTGGCGGCATCCTCATCGGCCTCGCCCAGGTCCTGGCCCTCGTGCCGGGCGTCTCCCGCTCCGGCGCCACCGTGTCGATGGGGCTCGCCCTCGGCTACACGCGGCCGGCAGCGGCGCGGTTCGCGTTCCTCCTGGCCATCCCCGCGGTGTTCCTGTCCGGCCTGTACGAGGCCGCCACGAGCCTCGGGGACACCGGCGCACCGTTCGGTCTGGCCGACACCCTCATCGCGACCGTGGTGGCGTTCGTCGTCGGCTTCGTCGTCATCGCCGCGTTCATGAACTACATCAGCAAGCGGAGCTTCATGCCGTTCGTCGTCTACCGGATCCTGCTCGGGATCGTCCTCATCGTGCTCCTGTCGTCCGGGGTGGTGCAGGCATGAGGGCCTGGTCCACACCGTCCGTCCCGGAGGTCCCCGGCACCGGGCCCCGTCCGGTCGTCCACGACACCGCCACCGGCAAGCCCGTCGACCCCACGCGCGGTGCCGACCGTGCAGCCCTGTACGTCTGCGGCATCACGCCCTACGACGCCACACACCTGGGCCACGCTGCCACCTACCTGGCGTTCGACACGCTCGGCCGGGTCTGGCGCGACGCCGGCCTGCAGGTGCAGTACGCCCAGAACACGACCGACGTCGACGACCCACTGCTCGAGCGCGCCAACCGCGACGGCGTCGACTGGCAGGAGCTCGCCGCCTCGCAGATCGACCTGTTCCGCCGCGACATGGAGGCACTGCGCGTCCTGCCGCCGGACGACTACGTGGCCGTCACCGACGAGGTCGACCGCGTCGCCGAGGCCGTCGCCTACCTCGAGGAGACCGGCTACGCCTACACCGTGCCGACGCCCGACTCCGACGGCGAGGACCTGTACTTCGACGTGCAGCGGGCGAACGACGTCTGGACGCTCGGTGACGAGAGCCGCCTGGACCGCGACACCATGCTCGCCCTCTCCGCCGAACGCGGGGGCGACCCCGAGCGTCTCGGTAAGCGCGACCCGCTCGACCCGCTGCTGTGGCGTGCCGAGCGTCAGGGCGAGCCGAGCTGGGACACCGAGATCGGCCCCGGACGCCCCGGTTGGCACATCGAGTGCAGCGTGATCGCCGGTGACCGTCTCGGCCTGCCGATCAGCGTGCAGGGCGGCGGCAGCGACCTCGTCTTCCCGCACCACGAGATGAGCGCCGGGCACGCGGCGGCCCTCGCCCAGCAGCCGCTCGCGAACGCCTACGTGCACACCGGCATGGTCGCGTACCAGGGCACGAAGATCTCGAAGTCGCTCGGCAACCTGGTCACCGTCCGAGGCCTCCTCGACGACGGCGCCGACCCGCGGGCGATCCGCCTGGCGCTGCTGTCGCACCGGTACTCAGACGACTGGGAGTGGTTCGACGGGGACCTCGAGGACGCCGAGCGCCGACTGGCGTCGTGGGACGCCTGGGCCGCCCGGACTGACGGCGAGCAGGCGGACGGCGAGCAGTCCGCCGCCGACGTGGTCGGACGCCTCCGGGCCCGCGTCGCGGACGACCTCGACACGCCCGGTGCCGTCGCGGTCGTCGACACCGCGATCGCGGCCGGCACGGCCGCCACGCCAGAGCTCGTCGACCTGGTCGACGCGCTCCTCGGCATCCGCATCGGCTGACGCACACCCGTCACCGGCGCGCCGCTGACGGACGGGAGGCCCGGGACCAGCTGGTCCCGGGCCTCCCGTCCGTCAGGTGCTCGTGGTGGTGCGGCTCGCGTCCCCGACGCGGCTCACGCCTACTGCGGCGGCTGCGGCGGACGCCAGGGTCCTTCGCCGGCCGCGCCGTTGCCGTCCTTGCCGTCCTTGCCGTCCTTGTGCTCGCGACGCCGGAGGTACTGCTCGAACTCCTGCGCGATCGCGTCGCCGGACGCCTCGGGGGAGTCGACGGTGTCCCGCGCCTGCTCGAGCTGCCCGATGTACGACGCCATGTCCTCGTCGTCCGAGGCGAGGGCGTCGATGCCCTCCTCCCACT
The DNA here is from genome assembly GCF_030407555.1 of Curtobacterium sp. APC 4022. Lineage (NCBI taxonomy): Bacteria > Bacillati > Actinomycetota > Actinomycetes > Micrococcales > Microbacteriaceae > Curtobacterium > Curtobacterium sp. APC 4022. Next base: position 1,141 of record NZ_JASDDD010000038.1, on the reverse strand, counting down.
GCGCGGCGTCGTCGAGCAGGGTGCCGCGCGGGACGGTGACGTCAGTGAGCTCCTCCATCTTGTCGAGGAGCGACAGCGTGGCCTTCGGCGACGGGGCGTTGTGCACGTAGTGCGGCACCGATGCCCAGAGCGACAGGGTCGTGAGTCCGGCCTTGTCCATCGAGTCGGCCAGGACCCCGAGGATGCCGGTCGGGCCCTCGTACGTCGACTTGTCCACGTCGAACGCGGCACGGACGGTCGCGTTCTCGCTCGACACGAACACCGAGATCGGGCGGGTGTGCGGCACGTCGGCGAGCATCGCGCCCACGAACACCACGGCGTCGATCGAGTAGACGTCGGCCAGGTCGATGACCTCGGCACAGAAGCCGCGCCAGGTGCGGGACGGCTCGGGGCCGACCAGGACGAAGACGTCGCGCTCGGTCGGGGCGCCGGTCGCACCGATCACCGGGCGACCCTCGGCACTCGGCCCGTGCAGGACGATCCGGGGCCACTGCACGCCACGTTCGCCCTCGTCGTCAAAACCGACCTCGGGCCGGTTGAACTGGTAGTCGACGTAGCGTTCGCCGTCGATCTCCCGCAGCTCGGAGAGTTCGAGCGCGTCGACGATGCGGCGGGCGAGACCGCTCGCGGCCTCTCCCGCGTCGTTCCAGCCCTCGAACGCGACGACGAGGAGCCGTCCGTCGCTGAAGGGGGAGTGCTGTGGCACGGCAGGGCCTCCTGGTGGTGGAGTGGTCCGCCGCGCTCGCGCGCGCGCCGACCGGACACGATCAGGCATCCACGATAGTCCCGCCGTCGGCCTGCCGCCCTCCACGTGCTGTGCCGCCGTCGCCGGGGTGTCCGACGCGCCCGCCCGGCGGCGGCGACCGGTCACGACCTGTCGGGTACGGGGGTGTCCGACGCGCCCGCCCGGCGGCGGCGACCGGTCACGACCTGCCGTCGCCGGGGTGTCCGACGCGCCCGCCCGGCGGCGGCGACTGGTCACGTCCGGTCGGGTACGGGCCTCCAGAGCGACGGTCCGTGACCACTCGGCGGAGGTGAGCGGGGTGTCCTGACCGCTCGCCGGCGCCGCGAGCAGCACCGGACCGCCCCGGACGGCGTCGCCGGTAGACTCGTCGCCCGTGACCGCGCAACCCCCTGCCCC
>NZ_JASDDD010000037.1:0-35518 GCF_030407555.1 Curtobacterium sp. APC 4022 | reverse complement strand
GCCCCACCCCACTCCCCGGAAGGGAAGCCCGACGATGGCGTCCAGTCCTCCGATCGCGCCGCTCCGCGGCCGCGTCCCCCGCCCCCGCCGCCGCGACGACGGCGCGATCATGCCCGCCTCCGGCCGCGGCAGCTACTGGTTCTACCTGCTCCCCGGCTTCGTCCTGCTGGCCGCGATCATCCTCGTGCCGCTCGGCTGGAACGTGTACCTGTCGTTCACGAACTACCGCGGGATCCTGCCGCCGCAGTTCACCGGCCTGGACAACTGGCGCCGGCTGATGTCGGACGGGCAGTTCTGGATCTCGTTCCGGAACAGCATCGTGATGATCCTGGCGATGGTGATCGTGCCGACCAGCCTGGGCCTCGTCCTGGCCGCCGCGCTGTTCGACGTGATCGGCAAGAAGTTCGGCGGCAAGCTCGCCAGCTTCCTCCGCGCCACGTACTACCTGCCGCAGATCCTGCCCGCGGTGATCGCCGCGATCGTCATCGGGTGGATCCTCCGCCCGGAGAACGGTGCGCTCAACGCGGTGCTCGGCGCGGTCGGGCTCGACGGTCTGCAGCACAACTGGCTCGGCAGCCCGGACACCGCCCTGCTCTCCGTCGCGGTCGTGCTCGTCTGGGTGCAGATCGGCTACCCGGTCGTCGTGTTCATGGCGGCCCTGCAGCGCGTCGACCCGGAGCTGTACGAAGCGGCCGAGCTCGACGGCGCGAACTGGTTCCAGCGTTTCCGCTCCATCACGGTGCACATCATCCGACCCGAGATCTTCGTCGTCGTGCTCACCTGCACGATCGCCGCCCTCAAGGTGTTCGGCCCCGTGTACGCCCTCACCGGCGGCGGCCCCGGCAACGCGACCATCGTGCCGAGCTACTACTCGTACAGCCAGTTCTTCCAGGCGCAGCAGGTCGGGTACGGCGCGACCATCGCCACCGCGCTGACCGTCGTGATCGTCATCGTCGCCATCGGCTTCATCGCCGCCCAGACCCGGGCCGAACGCAAGGAGGAGGCACGATGACCGTGTCCGCACCCGACACCAGGGCGACCGTCACGGCGGACGCGGGGCGGGCCTCCCGTCCGACGGCGAAGCCGCGCAGGCGACCCGGCGAGGGCGGGCGCAAGCGGCCGTCCGACTGGGTCGTGCTCGCCGGCGGGATCGTCATCGCGGTGCTCATCGCGGCGCCGTTCCTGCTCATCCTGCTCAACTCGTTCAAGACGCCCGCGGACTACGCGGCCGGCGGCCCGCTCGCCTGGCCGACGCAGCTGTCCTTCGACGGCATCACCACGTTCTGGAACCGGGTCGACTTCCCGCTGAAGCTCTGGAACAGCGTGTTCATCAGCGGGATGGTGGCGCTGCTCGCGGTGCTCATCTCGATCCTCAACGCCTTCGCGATCGGCATCGGCCGGGTCCGCTACCGCACCTGGATCGTGGTGCTGTTCATGCTCGCGAACATGCTGCCGCAGGAGGTCCTGCTCTACCCGCTCTACATGATGTTCAAGGGCATCGGGCTGTACGACAACGTGTGGAGCGTGATCATCGTCTTCACGGTGATCCAGTCCGCGTTCGGCACCTACTTGCTGTCGAGCGTCTACGGCACCTTCCCGAAGGAGATCCTGGAGGCCGCCGCCCTCGACGGCGCCGGACGCTGGCGCGTGCTCTGGCGGGTCATCGTCCCGATCAGCCGGCCGACCCTGTCGGTCCTGCTCATCTTCTTCTTCATCTGGACGTGGAACGAGTTCCTCATCCCGCTGACCTTCCTGGTCAGCAACGACAACCAGACGGTCCCCGTCGCGATCTCCCTGCTGCAGGGCGACCGGCTGATGGACGTCACCACCACGAGCGCGTCGGCCCTGCTCGGCCTCATCCCGACGCTCGTGTTCTTCCTCATCTTCCAGCGCACCCTCGCGCGCGGCATCACGGCAGGAGCGGTCAAGTAATGAAGTTCACCGACGGGTTCTGGCAACTCAGGCCCGGAGTCCACCCCGTGTACGCCGCGGAGGCGTACGCCATCGACGCGCGGACCTCGCCGGAGGGTGACCGTCTGGTCGTCACCGCTCCGACGAAGGTCATCGCGTCGCGGGGTGACACCCTCAACCGTCCGACGCTCACCGTCTCGCTGTCGAGCCCGATGGAGGGCGTGGTGACGGTCCGCGTCGAGCACTTCCGGGCACCCCGCCCGGAGCTGTCGTTCGACCTGGTCGGGAAGGAGGCGGGGCACGGGTCCGCCACGGTCGCCGACGGTGTCGGGACCCTCACCTCCGGCGACCTGTCGGCCGTCGTCACGCCCGGGGCGCCGTGGGACCTGCGGTTCATGTCGACCGACGCGGGCGGCGCCGAGCGCGTGCTCACCGGCTCCGGCCACAAGTCGCTCGGGTACGTCACCCTCGACCCCGGCGCCGAGGTGTCCCGCGGTGTCGTCGGCAACGCCCGCGTCCAGGGCGCCGACGCTCCGACGTCCGACCGGTTCGTGCACGCGCAGCTCGACCTGGGCGTCGGGGAGCTCGTCTACGGACTCGGCGAACGGTTCGGGCCGCTCGTGAAGAACGGGCAGACCGTCGACATCTGGAACGCCGACGGTGGCACCTCGAGCGAGCAGGCGTACAAGAACGTGCCGTTCTACCTGACGAACCGCGGCTACGGCGTGCTCGTCGACCACCCCGGACACGTCTCGTTCGAGGTCGGGTCCGAGACCGTCGAGCGGGTGCAGTTCTCGGTACCGGGGGAGTCCCTGGTGTTCCACGTCATCGGCGGCGGCAGCCCGGCGGCGGTCCTCGAGCGGTACACCGCACTGACCGGCCGTCCGGCGCAGGTGCCGGCGTGGTCGTACGGCCTGTGGCTGTCGACCTCGTTCACCACGGACTACGACGAGGCCACCGTGACCTCGTTCGTCGACGAGATGGCCGCCCGCCAGCTGCCGGTGTCGGTGTTCCACTTCGACTGCTTCTGGATGCGGGAGTTCACCTGGTGTGACTTCGAGTGGGACCCCCGGGTGTTCCCGGACCCCACCGGCATGCTCGGACGGCTGCACGACAAGGACCTGCGGGTCTGCGTCTGGATCAACCCGTACATCGGGCAGGCGTCGACGCTGTTCGACGAGGCCGCCGAGGCCGGGTACCTGGTCCGGAACCCCGACGGCACCGTCTGGCAGTGGGACCTCTGGCAGGCCGGCATGGGGCTCGTGGACTTCACCAACCCGGATGCGACCGCCTGGTACCAGTCGAAGCTCCGCGCACTCGTCGACCAGGGCGTGGACTGCTTCAAGACCGACTTCGGGGAGCGGATCCCCCTCGACGTCGTCTACGCCGACGGCAGCGACCCCGAGCGGATGCACAACTGGTACACCCAGCTGTACAACCAGGCCGTGTTCGAGGTGCTGCAGGGGACCAAGGGCCCGGGCGACGCCGTCGTCTTCGCGCGCTCGGCGACCGCCGGCGGTCAGCAGATGCCGGTGCACTGGGGCGGGGACAACACCTCGTCGTTCCCGTCGATGGCGGAGACCCTGCGCGGCGGCCTGTCTCTCGCACTGTCCGGCTTCGGCTTCTGGTCGCACGACATCGGCGGCTTCGAGGGCACCCCGGACCCCGCGGTGTTCAAGCGCTGGGTGCAGTTCGGTCTGCTGTCGTCGCACAGCCGGTTCCACGGCAGCAGCTCCTACCGGGTCCCGTGGGCGTTCGACGAAGAAGCGGTCGACATCACCCGGGCGTTCACCGAACTGAAGCTCCGACTCATGCCGTACCTGTACGCGGCCGGGCTCGAGGCATCGGCGCGGGGCCTGCCGGTGATGCGCCCGATGCCGCTGGCGTTCCCCGACGACCCGACCGCCGCGTACTGCGACCGGCAGTACCTGCTCGGACCGGACCTGCTCGTCGCGCCGGTGTTCAGCGAGTCCGGCGACGTCGAGTACTGGCTGCCGGCGGGCTCGTGGACGAACTGGTTCACCGGCGAGGTCGTCACCGGCGGGGTCTGGCGGCGCGAGCGGCACGGGTTCGACACCCTGCCGCTGTGGGTCCGCGAGGGTGCGGTCCTGCCGCTGTCCACCCGCACCGACCGGCCGGACCACGACTACCACGAGGCGCTCGAGTTCCGGGCGTTCCCGGGTGCGGGGGGAGCGGGCTCGCGGGAGGTCGTCGTGACGTCCCCGGACGGCCGCGCGGTCACGTACCCGGTGTCGTTCGCGGCGGACGGCACGGTCACCTCCGGCTGAACCCCGTTCGCCCGTTCGCGCTGAGCGACAGTCCTCGCGGCCTGGACCACGAGCGCTGTCGCTCAGCGCGAACCGCGCGGACGGGCCGCGCCACCCCGGCAGCGCGGGCCGCACTACGCTGGCGGGACGGACGATCGGAGCGGACATGTCGGAGGCGAGCACTGCCTCCCGTCCGGTGCGCACCACGGACGTCGTCCGCCGCCGCAACCTGGCCCGGGTCCTGCGCCTGGTCCACGAGCGCGGGCCGATGCCCCGCTCGGCGCTGACGCGTGAGACCGGCCTGAACCGTTCGACGGTCGCCGCTCTGGTCGGTGAGCTCGTCGACCTCGGCCTCGTCGTCGAGGGGGACGCCCCACCCGCGACCGGCGTCGGCCGTCCGAGCGCCACCGTGTCCGCGTCCGCCCAGGTCGTCGCACTCGGCATCGTGCCCGAGATCGACGCCGTGACCCTGGCGGTCATCGGCCTCGACGGCACCGAGCACGAACGCCGGACCGTCCGCACCACCTCGGTCTCGACGCCCGGCGAGGCCCTCGCCATCGCCAGCGACCTCGTCGCCGCGGCCACCGATCAGCAGCGGGACGCGGGCCGTCGGGTCGTCGGCATCGCGGTGTCCGTCCCCGGGATCGTCCGCGTCGGCGACGGCGTCGTCCGGTACGCCCCGCACCTGGCCTGGCGCGACGAGGCCTTCGCCGCACCCCTCGCCGAGCGCACCGGCCTGCCCGTCCGCGCCGCGAACGACGCGAACCTCGGCGTCACGGCCGAGTTCCTCTACGGCGCCGGCCGCGGCGCCACGGACGTCGTCTACGTCAACGGCGGTGCGAGCGGCATCGGTGGCGGCATCATCACCGGCGGGCGGCCCCTCGCCGGAGCTGCCGGGTACGCGGGGGAGCTCGGCCACACCTTCGTCGCCGCGAACGGCATCCGCTGCCACTGCGGTGCGGTCGGGTGCCTGGAGACCGAAGCCTCGCAGGCCGCACTGCTCGACGCGGCGGGGCTCGGGATCGACGAGGCCGACCGACTCGGCGACGTCCTGGCCGACGGGCCCGCACCGGCCCTCGCAGCGGTCGTCGACCGGCAGGTCACCGCGCTCGCCGTCGCCATCCGCAACGTCGTGCACACCGTGAACCCGGACGTCGTCGTCCTGGGCGGGTTCCTCGGCACGCTGCTCCGGCACGTCGGGACCCGGCTCGAGGACGCGGTCCGCGCGCAGACGATGACCGCGATGGGCGAGGACCTGCGGATCGTGCCGGCAGAACTCGTCGGCAGCGTGCTGTTCCGCGGTGCGGCCGAGCTGGCGTTCGCGTCGGTGCTGGCCGACCCCACGGCTGGCTGAGGCCGCCGGCGCCGGTCGCCGGTCGCCGGTCGCGGGTCGCCGGTCGCGGCGGACGGGAGGCTCGGCACCGGACCGCGGGGGAGCCTCCAGGCCGGCGGGCGGCCGAGAGGGATCGCGGACGCCCGCCGCCGTTCGGGTCAGGGGCGGGCGTCCACGGCCTGCGCGTGCCTCCGGGAGTGGCAGGCGCGTGTCGTCGCTCCACGAGGTCAGGGTCCCTCGGGTGCCCTTCGGCAGGGCGACTCGATGGACGCTACGCCGTCCGTCCGGACTGTGTACAGGCTGCGCCGAACGGATCACGCCGTCGACCGGTGGTCCCACCGGCAGCTGGTCGGTCGGAACCGGTCAGCGGCCGCGCCACCACGCGTGCGTGCGCCCGCGGTTCCGCCAGTCCGTCCGCAGCCGTCGCGCCCACCGCCGCGGCGGCGACCCCCGCCGGCCGTTCACCCGGAACGTGTGGAACGCACGCCGGGCACGTCGGACGGCGGACGGGAGGCTCGCGAACGGTCGCGCGGACACCCGCACGGTGAGCGCGGGGTCGGCGATCACCCGCCACTCCGGGTCGAACTGCATGCTCAGGTCGATGTCGTCGTGCACCTCGGGGTCGTCGCGGTGCACCCGGTCGCGGACCGCGAGCCACGTCGACCGGCGGAGGGCCATCGCGGACCCGAACAGCGGCGGGCGGGAGAGTGCGCCGCGCATGAGCACGAAGTACGGCCGCATGTAGAGGACCGGCCAGACGACCCGTACGAGTGCGCCAGCGTCGGACGGCCGGCCGGGCCCGGTGACGGCGACGACGTCCGGGTCCTCGAGCAGGTCGAGGGCGGTGGCGATCCAGTGCGGCGGTGGCACGGAGTCCGCGTCGAGCCGGACGATGACGTCACCCTCGGCGGTGTCGTACCCGCGGGACGAGGCCCGGGCGATCCCGCGGACCGGTTCGGTGCAGACGACGGCGCCGGCTGCCCGGGCCACGGCCACGCTGTCGTCGGAGCTGCCGTTGTCGACGACGACCACCTCGTCGGCGGGCCGGGTCTGTGCCTCCAGGGCTGACAAGCAGCGGCGGAGGTGCGCGGCGTCGTCCAGCACGGGGACCACGACGGACACGGACGGCATGGCTCGAGCCAACCGGAGCGCCGCTGTGAGGGGCGTCCGTTTCGCTCCTGCTCTGGCGTTCCGGGGAGGGTCCGCGCGGGATCCGCGCAGATCGGCGGTCCTGGAACCCGTCCCAGAGGTCCCCGCGCAGGTTCAGGTCCAACGCAGCGGGTGCACCGCCCGCCGCCGACTCGGCACGGTCGAGCGTCTCGGGCTCGGGATCGAGCGCCGCGGGCTCCGTGGAGGACACCGCGTCGCGCGGCGTCGAGAAGGCGAAGGGCAACCCGCTCGCCGTCGGCCTCATCGCCTTCGGTGTCGGCTGGCTCGCGTCGTCGCTCCTGCCCTCCTCCACGAAGGAGGAGGAGCTCGCCGGTGAGCTGAAGGACAAGACCGCTCCGCTCGTCGACAAGGCGAAGGAGCAGGCGAAGGACGTCGGCGCCCCGCTCCTCGACGCCGCCAAGGAGCACGCGCAGGACCTCACGGGCACCGCGCGGGACGCGGCGCAGACGGTCAAGGACGAGGCGCAGGGTGCCGCGTCCGACGTGCAGGACAACGCGCGGTCGTCCGCGGACGACGTCCGCAACGCCTGATCGCGTCGGCACTGACGTCAGCACCTGACGGACGGGAGGCCCGGGACCAGCTGGTCCCGGGCCTCCCGTCCGTCTCGTGCACCGTCCACCGCGCCCTCCGGCGCACCTGAGGTGCCGGTCGTCGCCCACGGAGCAGGGTGGAGCCATGTCCGACACCCCCACCACCGCCGTCCTGTTCGACATCGACGGCACCCTGGCCGACTCGAACTACGCCCACATCGACGCCTGGTGGCGGGCCTTCCGCGCGGCGGGGGAGTCCGTCGACGCCTGGCGCATCCACCGGGCGATCGGCATGGACTCGTCGAAGCTGCTCGAGTCGCTGCTGCCGGACGCCTCCGAGGAGACCCGGGACACCGCGAAGCAGTTCCACACCGCCTTCTACTCCGAGCACATGCCGCAGCTGCGCCTGCTGCCCGGTGCGCGCGACCTGCTCGAGGCGGTCGCCGGTCGCGGGCACGCCGTGGCGCTGGCGACCAGTGCCCCGCAGAACGAGCTCGACCGGCTGCTCGAACTCCTCGACGCCGAGGAGTGGATCGCCGCCGTCACGAGCAGCGAGGACGTCGAGCAGGCGAAGCCGGACCCCGGGATCATCGAGGTCGCGCTGCAGAAGGCCGGCGTCGACGCGGACCACGCCGTGATGGTCGGCGACGCGATGTGGGACGTCGAGTCGGCGGAGCGCGTCGGCGTGACGTGCATCGGCGTGATGACCGGCGGGATCGGCGGCGACGAGCTGCGCGGTGCCGGTGCCGCGGCCGTGTACGACGACGCGGCGGCGCTGCTCGAGGACCTCGACGGCAGCCCGATCGGTTCGCTCGGCTGACGCTGCCCGTCCCACGGCGCCGTGTCGGCCGGAGCGCGCACCGGCGTGTGGGCGCCGTCGTCGGTCCGTGTCAGGATGGACGACCGTGATCACCATCGAGCGCGTGCCCTGGGAAGACCCGCGCGGAGTCGCACTCCGCGCGACCATGGACGAGGAGATGCACGAGCGCTACGGCGACGGGAACCCCGGTGAAGCCCCCGAGATCTCGGCCGAGCGCAGCCGCGTGCTGTCCGTCGACCCGAGCACCGTCGTGACGTCCCTGCTCGCCGTCGACGAGGACGGGACGGTCCTCGGCCACATCGCCGTCCGACGGCTCGGGGACGAGATCGAGCTGAAGCGCCTCATCGTCCTGGCCGCCGCCCGGGGCAAGGGCGCCGCCACCGTGCTCCTGGACGAGTGCGCGCGGGTCGGCCGCGAGCAGGGTGCCAGCCGTCTGATCCTGCAGACCGGTGACAAGCAGCCCGAGGCCGTGGCACTGTACGAGAAGACCGGGTGGGACCGCATCGACGTGTACGAGCCGTACGCCGAGACGATGCCGTGGTCGTACTGCTTCGCGAAGGCGATCTGACCCAGACGTCACTGGGAGTTCACCACTGGTGAATTGCACTCTTGCAGAAGGAGTGCAAGTATCAGCCGGTGACCACCGCTGAACGCACCCGTGCCCTCCGGCGCAGCATGGTGTCCGAAGCGCGCCGCGCGGTCGTCGACGGCGGGCTACAGGGCTTCACCATCGAGCAGCTCTGCGAGCGCGTCGGCGTCTCCCGCCGCACCTTCTTCAACCACTTCGCGTCGAAGGAGGACGTGGTCCTCGGCATCGAGCTCAACGCCGACACCGCACTGCTCGCCGCGTACGCCGAGGGCACCGTCGTCCCGACGACCCTGGCTCCGCTGCCGTCCGTCATCGCGCTCATCATCGAGCAGCTGCACGTCGCCGGCATCGACCGCGCCGACGAGGCCTTGGTCCGGCACGTCTTCGAACGGGAGCCCGCCCTCACCGCGCGGTTCCTGTCCGCCACGGACACGCAGATCCAGAGGGTCGCCGACGCCGTCCGCCGGCGTTTCGCCTGGCACGACCTGGCCGACCCGCGCGCCCGCCTGGTGGCCGAGGCCGCCGTCGGAGTCATCCGGGTCAGCGCCGGCACGTACTTCGCCGACGACTTCGACGAGGCGTCCGGACCCCGGTTCGACGAGCTCCTCGACACCAACCTCCGTCTCATGACGGAAGCCATCACCATCCCCGCCCAGGAAGGCACCTCATGAGCGCATCCGCGCCGAGCACCACCCGCCGGGGTCGCCAGCAGGCCGACGGGCCGCTGCTCCTGACCCAGCGCCGCATCTGGATCATCTTCTCGGCGCTCATCGCCGGGATGCTGCTCTCCAGCCTCGACCAGACCATCGTCTCGACCGCCATGCCCACGATCGTCGGCGAACTCGGCGGCGTCGCACACCAGGCGTGGATCACGACCGGGTACCTGCTCGCGTCGACGATCGTGATGCCGATCTACGGCAAGTTCGGTGACGTCATCGGTCGCCGCAACCTGTTCCTCGTCGCCATCGCCCTGTTCACGCTGGCGTCCCTCGGCTGTGCACTGTCGACCGACTTCTGGCAGTTCGTGGTGTTCCGCGCGCTGCAGGGCCTGGGTGGCGGTGGGCTCATGATCCTGTCGCAGGCGATCATCGCCGACATCGTGCCGGCCTCTCAGCGCGGCAAGTACCTCGGCCCGCTCGGTGCGATCTTCGGCCTCTCCGCCGTCGGTGGCCCGCTGCTCGGTGGGTTCTTCGTCGACCACATGACCTGGAACTGGGCGTTCTGGATCAACATCCCGGTCGGCATCGCGGCCTTCGCCGTCGCGTGGTTCGCCCTGACCCTGCCGAGCAAGAAGGCGACGAAGCGGATCGACGTGCTCGGTGTCGCCCTGCTGTCCGCCACCACTGCGTGCCTGGTGTTCTTCACCGAGTTCGGCGGCAACCGCCAGCACGGCTGGGGTGCGCCGGAGACGTGGGCGTGGGGTGCCGGCTTCCTCGTCGCGGCCGCGTCGTTCGTGCTCGTCGAGTCGCGGGCGCAGGACCCGATCATCCCGCTGTCGTTCTTCCGCAACCGCACGTTCGTCATCGCGACGGCGATCGGCTTCGTGCTCGGTCTCGGCATGTTCGCAGCGATCGGCTTCGTGCCGACGTTCCTGCAGATGGCCTCGGGCACGTCCGCCGCGGTCTCCGGGCTGCTGATGCTGCCGATGATGGTCGGCCTGATCGGCACCTCGATCCTGTCCGGCACGCTCATCACGAAGACCGGCCGCTACCGCGCGTTCCCGATCATCGGCACGATCGTGGTCGGCATCGCGATGCTCGGCATGACCTCGCTGGCCGCGAGCACCCCGATCTGGCTGATCTGCGTCTACCTGTTCGTGTTCGGCGCCGGCCTGGGCCTGATCATGCAGGTCGTGGTCCTGGTCGCGCAGAACGCCGTACCGCCCGAGCAGGTCGGTACCGCCACCTCGACGAACAACTACTTCCGCGAGGTCGGCGCCTCCCTCGGCGTCGCCGTCTTCGGTGCGCTCTTCACGTCCCGCCTGACCGATGCGCTGACCGACGTCTTCCGCGGTGCCGGGGGCAGCGCGACCGACGCGGCCAGTGCCAGCTCGAGCATCGACCCGACCTCGCTGTCGAAGCTGCCGCAGGCGGTGCAGGACGGCATCGTGAACGCGTACGCCGACTCGCTGTCGCCGGTGTTCTGGTACCTGCTGCCGTTCATCGCCGCCGCGCTCGTGCTCGCGCTCTTCATCCCGCAGATGCAGCTGGCGGACGTCGCCGGCATGGTCGCCCGTGGCGAGGCCGTCGGTGGCGACGAGGCCGACGCGCTCGAGCGGGCACGACGGGACGGCACGGCTCCGGCCGCGGCCCAGCCCGACGCGACGCAGCCCGAGGCCCGCCAGCCCGACGCACCCGAGCCGGTGGGCTCGCCGACGGGATCGGTGTCGACCGCCCGGCACGACGAGTAGTCGCGACCAGGTGACGGACGGGAGGCGCGGTGCCAGCGGGTGCCGCGCCTCCCGTCCGTCGTGTGGCCGGGTCAGGCGCCCGTGCTCGCGCGGGGGACCAGGCGGGTGGGCAGGGCCGGGTCCGGCGCCTCGACGCCGTCGAGCGTCGCGAGGAGCCGGAGTGCCGCCGCGCGCCCGAGGTCGGCGCCGGGGAGGGCGACGCTCGTCAGGCTCGGCGCGGTGACCGAGGACGACGGCAGGTCGTCGAAGCCGGCGACGGCCAGGGACGTCGGCACCGCGATGCCCCGCTCGGCAGCGACGCGCAGCACCCCGTAGGCGAGCGTGTCCGCGGCCGCGACGACGGCGGTGACCCTGTCGGCGAGCCAGGCGTCGACGACCTGCCCGACGGCGCTCGCGGCGGCGTCGATCGTCAGGTCGGCCTGCGCCTGGACGGGTGACACCGTGATGCCGACCGCGGTGCACGCCTGCCCGAACAGCGTGCGGCGGACCGCGAACGTCGTCGCACGTGACGTCCCGTCGAGGTAGGCGACCCGACGGTGTCCGGCGGCGGCGAGGTGGGCGACCAGCGCCTCCACCCCGGCGGTCAGGTCGTAGTTGACCGCGCCCGGACCGCCGGGGGCGTCGAGCAGGACGACGGGGACGCTCGCGGCCATCGACGCGTGCTCGGCCGGGGCGTCCACCAGGATGCCGGCCGGGCGGAGTCGCTCGAAGCGGCGGACGTCGGCGTCCACCGGCTGTTCGCCGCGCTCGGTCACGGACAGCACGAGCTGGAAGCGGTCGCCCATGGTGTCGCGGACGCCGCGGATGACCTCGGCGAAGAACGGGTTCGACAGGTCGGGGGCGATGAGCACGACGAGGTCGCCGCTGCCCCGCGCCAGGGAGCTCGCCGCGTGGTCGACGACGTAGCCGAGCTGCTCGACGGCGTCGCGGACCCGGTCGGCGATGGGCGTCGAGACGCGTCCGCGGTCCTTGCCGTTCACGACGAGGGAGACCGTGGCGATGCTCGTGCCGGCGCGTTCGGCGACCATCGCGGCGGTCACCCGACCGGACGGAGCGGGGCGACTGCGCGGGCTCGTGGGCACGGGTCGATGCTAGCGACGGCCGTGCATGCAGAATCCCGGCGACTTGACGTCAAGCGCTTGATGCTGTGTGATGTCAAACGCTTGACGCGGCGTGCATGGCGCGTCAGGCCCTGACCTCCTGCCGGCCGCCCGCACCCCGGGCACCCGGCTCCCCGACGAAGTGGAGCACCCCCGTGTCCGACGCCCCGCGCACCCCCGCGAAGATCATCCTCGACTGCGACCCCGGCCACGACGACGCCGTCGCGATGCTGCTCGCCCACGGCAACCCGGACATCGAGCTCCTCGCCGTCACCACCGTCGTCGGCAACCAGACCCTCCCGAAGGTCACACGGAACGCGCTCGCCGTCGCCCGCATCGCCGGGATCACCGGCGTGCCCTTCGCCGCCGGCGCCGCACGGCCGCTGCTCCGCCAGGTCGAGGTCGCCCCCGAGATCCACGGCGAGAGCGGCCTGGACGGACCAGTCCTGCCGGAGCCGTCGTTCGACCTCGACGAGCGGCACGCGGTCGACCTGATCATCGACACCGTGATGGCCCACGAGCCCGGCACCGTCACGATCGTGCCGACCGCCGGCCTCACCAACATCGCGCTCGCCGTCCGCAAGGAGCCGCGCATCGTCGAGCGCGTCAAGCAGGTCGTGCTGATGGGCGGCGGCGTCCACGTCGGCAACTGGAGCCCGGTCGCCGAGTTCAACATCGTCATCGACCCCGAAGCCGCGTCGATCGTGTTCGACGCCGGCTGGGACGTCGTCATGGTCGGACTCGACCTCACCCACCAGGCGCTCGCCACCCCCGAGGTCGCCGCCCGCATCGCCGCCGTCGGCACCGGGCCCGCCGCCTTCGTGGGGGAGCTCCTCGACTTCTTCGGCAAGGCGTACCAAGACGTACAGGGGTTCGACGCCCCGCCGGTGCACGACCCCTGCGCCGTGGCGTACGTCATCGACCCGACGATCGTCCGGGCCGTGAAGGTGCCGATCCGCGTCGAGACCCAGGGGACCCTGACCCTCGGCATGACCGTCGCCGACTTCCGCTCCCCGGCGCCCGCGGACTGCCGGACGAGCGCCGCCATGGAACTCGACCACGGCCGGTTCTGGGACCTGGTCGTCGACGCCCTCGAGCGCATCGGCGAGACGCCCGACACCGGCTGGACGCCCCACGCCGCCGCCGACGGCATCGACGCCGGCCTGACCACGCAGCCGACCGCCGCGACGGAGGCGTGAGCGCCGTGAAACCGATCGGTGCGCTCACCGCAGCGCTGCTGGCCGCGTGCATCGCGTTCCAGCTCAACGCCAGCATGCTCAGCCCCGCCCTCGTCACGATGGCGCGCGAACTCAATACGGACGACGCCACGATCGGCCTGTCCCAGACGCTGTACTTCACGCTCGCTGCACTGTTCTCGCTGTTCCTGCCCCGACTGTCGGACATCGTCGGCCGCAAGCGGGTGCTCGTCGCCATGCTCGCCGTGATGTTCGTCGGCTCCGTCGTCGCCGCCCTCGCGGTGAACGTCCCGATGCTGTTCACCGGCCGCATCATCCAGGGCGTCACCGGCCCGGTCGTCCCGATCAGCCTGCTCGTCCTGCGCAACGAGATCAGCGACCCGAAGCGCTACGGCGCCGCCCTCGGGCTGCTCACCGCGGTGAACGGCGGCATCGCCGGCATCGACGCCCTCGCCGGCGGCTGGATCGCGACCCACTTCGGCTTCCGCGGGATCTTCTGGGTGATCGCGATCGTCACGGTCATCGCCCTCGCGCTCGTCGCGAAGTGGGGTGTCGAGTCCCGCCCGTCCGCCGGCACCCGGATGGACTGGGTCGGCGTCGTGCCGCTCGTCGTCTCGGTCGGCGCACTGCTCACCGCCTTCAACGAGGCCGGCAAGCTCGGCGACGCGGACCCCGTGCTCGTGGTCGGCGGTGTGGTCGTCGCGCTCGCCGCCTTCGCCGTGTTCTGGGCCGTCGAGTCGCGGGTCCGCGAACCGCTCGTCCAGACCCGGTTCCTCAAGCGCCGGGCCACATGGGCACTGCTCGCCACGACGTTCCTCACGATGACCGGGGTGTTCGCCGTCGTCAACGGGCTCGTCACCTCGCTCGCCCAGAACGGCGACGCGGGCTTCGGGATGGAGGCCGACCTCGCCTCCCTCGTGTTCCTCACGCCGTACGCGCTGGTCGGCTGGGTCGTCGGGCCCTTCGCCGGCCGGCTCGCGCCGACCCTCGGCTACCGCGCCGTCCTGCGCGTCGGCCTGGTCGGCAGCATCGTCGCCACCGTCCTGATGGCGGTCGTCGGGGTGCACTCGCTGCCGGTGCTCGTCACCGCCACGGTGCTGATCGGCATCACCTACGCCGGCATCGCGAACATCATCCTCAACGGCCTGGGCATCGTGCTGTCGCCGGACTCGAACCCCGGCTTCCTGCCCGGACTCAACGCCGGCGCGTTCAACCTCGGCGCCGGCGTCAGCTTCGCCGTGCTGCCGGCGCTGCAGATCGCGCTCGGGGTCGGCGGTTCCTCGGGCACCGCCGGGTACTCCGGTGGGATGCTGCTCGGTGCCGTGATCACCACCGCTGCCCTGGCGACCTCGTTCCTCATCCCCCGACCAGAGGCCGCCGAGACCGGTACCGCCGTCCCGCAGAAGGAGACCGTCCGATGACCGACACGATCGTGATCGTCGGGTCGCTGAACGCGGACCTCGTCGTCCGCACCGAGCGCTTCCCGCAGCCGGGGGAGACCCTGCACGGCTCCGACCTGGCGACCCTGCCCGGCGGCAAGTCCGCCAACCAGGCCGTCGCGGCCGGGCGGCTCGGAGGCACCGTCCGCATGGTCGGCGCGGTCGGCGACGACGGCAACGGCACGCTGCTCCGCGACTCCGTCGCGGCCTCCGGCGCGGACACCACCCACGTCGTGGTCCGGCCCGACACCGCCACCGGCACGGCCGTCATCACCGTCGACGGCCGTGGCGAGAACACCATCGTCATCTCCGGCGGCGCCAACGCCACGCTCTCGCCCGACGACCTGCCCGCCGACGTCTTCCACGACGCCGCCGTGCTCGGGCTCTGCCTCGAGGTCCCGATGGACGCGGTGCTCGCCGCCGCCCGGGCCGCACACGCCGCGGGGGTGACCGTGTTGACGAACCTGTCCCCGTTCGGTGCCGTCCCGCCGGAGCTCCTCGAGCTGACCGACGTCCTGCTCGTCAACGAGCACGAGGCCGCCGCGCTCGGCGACCACGGTGTGCAGCGCTCGATCGTCACCCGGGGCGGGGACGGCTCGGTCGTGCACGACGGGGACGCTCGGCCGGTCGAGGTCCCCGCCGTGCCCGTGGACGCGGTCGACACCACGGGGTGCGGGGACGCCTTCATGGGAGCGGTCGCACTGCGGCTCGCCGCGGGGGACACGTTGGTCGAGGCTGCGCGGTTCGCCGCCGGGGTCGGCGCCTACGCGGCGACCGGTGCCGGCGCACAGGCGTCCTACCCGACCACCGCACAGCTGGAGGCGTTCCTCGGGACGTGATCCGGGCCTCCCGCCCGACCGCTACCGTGGGCGCATGCGCGTCGGAGTCCTCGACATCGGTTCGAACACCGGTCACCTGCTCGTCGTCGACGCCCACGGGGGTGCTGCCCCGCTGCCCGCGTCGTCGTTCAAGCGCCCGCTGCGGCTCGCTGAACACCTGGACGACCGGGGCGCGGTGACGCCGGTCGGCATCGATGCACTGACCGACTTCGTGGCGGAGTCCGTCCGCGTCGCCGAGGACCGCGGCTGCGAGGACATGCTCGGGTTCGCGACGTCCGCCGTCCGCGACGCCGTGAACTCCGAAGCCGTCCTCGCCCACGTGCAGGAGCAGACCGGGGTGGAGCTCGCCGTGCTCTCCGGGTCGGACGAGGCCCGGCTGACCTTCCTGGCCGTGCGCCGCTGGTTCGGCTGGTCCGCCGGACGACTCGCGGTGTTCGACATCGGCGGGGGCTCGCTCGAGATCGCCGGCGGTGCGGACGAGGCGCCCGACGTCGCCTGGTCGATGCCGATCGGAGCCGCACGGCTGGCCCGCACCTACTTCGCTGCCGGCACCCCCAGCCCGGACGAGCTGCGCCGGGTCCGGCACGAGGTCCGCGTCGAGATCGCCCGCGAAGCCGGCCGGCTGCTGCGGTCCGGAGCGCCGGACCGTGCCGTGGCCACCTCGAAGACGTTCCGCTCCATCGCCCGGATCTGCGGCGCAGCGCCCTCGGCCGCGGGGCCGCTCGTGCCGCGCGTGCTCGACGGGGCGGGGCTCCGGGACCGGCTGCCGGCGCTCCTGACCATGTCGGTCGACGAGCTCGGCACGCTGCCCGGGGTCTCGCCGAGCCGGGCGCACCAGGTCGTGCCGGGGGCGCTCGTCGCCGAGGCGTGCCTGGACATCTTCGACCTGCCCGCGCTGGAGATCTGCCCGTGGGCGCTCCGCGAGGGCGTGATCCTCGAGCGGCTGGACCAGCTGTCGGTCCTCGGCTGACCCCTCGCAAAACGCAACCTCGGCGTTCCTGCGGCACGGTACTGCGTTGCGGGTCGTCGGCGACGTTGCGTCTTGCGAAGTGCGCGCTCGCTGAGCAAGTCCTCGTGCCACGTCGACCACCGTCCCAGACCGGTGCACCACGATCGAGCGACAGCCCAGCCACCGAGAGGACCACGATGACCGGACTCGCCCCCACGACCACCCTGCTCGCCACCGTCGACGGACCGGACGGCAGCACCTACGAGGTCCGGCACGCGGTGTTCCCGCCGGGGTCCACGACCGGGTGGCACCGGCACGACGCCCGCCAGACGGGTCTCGTGGTCCGGGGCGAGCTGACGCACGCCAGCCCGGAAGCGACGCATGCCGTCGGCCCGGGTCACGCGCTCGTCGAGGAGCCGCGCATCGTGCACGAGGGCCGGGCTACCGGGACGGACGACACCGAGCTCCTGTACGTCGCACACCGCCTGCCCGGGACCGAGATCGCGACGCCGGCCGATCCGCCGGCCGCCGTCGGCCCGGTGCGCGGCTCGCACGTCACCGTCGCCCTCGGACTGCCCGTGTTCGTGCACGCCCTGCGCTACACCGCCATGTACGGCCCGAAGCCGTTCGCCGAAGCGCTGCTGGTCTACCGCGACAACGGGACGTACACGATCCTCTCGCCGGGAGAGGACCACCACGGCTGCTACGTCTCGGCCACCGCCATCGACGCGGGCACCCCGCCGCGCCACGTCGCCTTCATGTCGTGGCCGTCCGCGGACTGGGACAGCAACGTCGCCGCGCACACGCTGACCTTCGCGGCGGACACCGGTGCGTTCACGCAGGAGCTCCGGCTGCCCGGGGACGCCGTCCCCCGAGCACAGCACGGGTTCGCGGCGCCCGTCGAGGGTCAGGAGTCGATCGACGTGACCGCGGGCTGGAGCGCCCTGCGGCAGACCCACGACGACACGTTCGCGGGGCTCGCCGCCCGCGCTGCCGCTTCCGGCACGGCGCGCTGACCCGGCGCGCTGGCTCGGCGCCCCCGAAACGAAACGTCGGCGACTCCTCGCATCGGTATCTCGTTGCGGGCAGCCGCCGACGTTGCGTTTCGCGATCAGGGGCGGCGGGGCGGGGCCAGCAACCAGGGGCGGATCAGCTTCGTCACGAACGGCAGCACCCAGAACGTCATGATCGGCGTCAGCACCAGCGTCGTGATGAGCACCCGGGGCAGCGCTGCCAGGTGCGCGAAGGACGGCAGCAGCCAGCCGACCAGGACCGTGAAGACCAGGTTGACGGGGAAGAACCCGAGCCAGATGCTCACCGCCTGCTTCCACCGCGGCGGGGCGCTCGAGGCCGGGGCGTCCTGCGGGACGTCGAACCACCCCTCGATGCCGGTCCGCTTCTCGACGCGGGACTCCACGACGAGGTCCCGTCCCAGGTCGAGCCAACGCAGCCGGTCGTCGGAGTTCTCCCACGTGGACAGGGAGTCGTGGTCGGCGAAGCGGTAGAGCATGTGCCACTCGCGGGATCGGGCGGTCGAGCGGACCCACCCGGATCCGAGGAACCCGGGGTAGCGGTTGGCGAGGTTCACGCCGGACTGCACCCAGCGGGTGACCTCGGGGATCCGTTCGGGTTCGACCAGGCGGGTGATGGACACGGTGACGGGTGGGCCAGCGATCTCGGGTGATGATTGCAGGCTGCCAGGCTCTTGTGGAGTCATCCGACAAGTGTCGCGCTCCACGTGTTACACGCGCATGACGGCCGGACGGTGAGCGCAACGGCAACCGTGACGGGAGGCCCTCAGCTCGCCTTCTTCTTGGCGGGAGCCCGCTTCGCCGCCGGTTCCTTCGCCGCGGGTTCCTTCTTCGCGGGCGCCTTCTTCGCCGGTGCCTTCTTCGCGGGTGCCTTCACTGCCGCAGTCCGTTTCGCCGCCGGCTTCCGGTCGCCGGAGCCGTCCGCGTCGTCGCCCGAGCTGTCCGCGTCCTCGTGGGAGCCGGCCGCGCGCGATCGCGAGCCGCCCGAGGAACGCGACCCCGAGCCTCCCGACCGGGACCCACCGCCACGGTTCTTGTCGACCGACGCGCGCAGGGCGGCCATCAGGTCGATGACGTCACCGCCCGCGTCGTCGTCGTCCGACGATGCCTGCTCGCCGAACGTCTCGGCGGTGTCGACGTCGTCGCCCGCCTCGAGCTTGGCGTCGATGAGCTGTTGCAGCTCATCCTGGTACTCGTCCGTGTAGCGGTCCGGGTCGAAGTCGGTGGACATGCTCTCGACGAGCGAGGACGACATCTTCAGCTCGTTCGCGCTGACCTTCACCGAGGTGTCGAGTGCCGAGAAGTCAGCGGCGCGTACCTCGTCGCCCCAGAGCAGCCCCTGCAGCAGCAGCACGTCGTCGTGTACCCGCAGCACCCCGAGCCGTGTCTTCTGGCGGAGGGTGAACTGCACGATCGCGAGCCGGTCGGTCTGCTCGAGCGTCTTCCGGAGCAGCACGTACGCCTTCGGGGAGCGGGAGTCCGGTTCCAGGTAGTACGTCTTCTCGAACATCATCGGGTCGACCTGGTCGACGGGGACGAACTCCAGGACCTCGATCTCGTGCGATTGCTCCTGCGGCAGCTGCTTGAAGTCGTCGGGGGTCAGGACGACGGTCTTCTCACCGTCGTCGTAGGCGCGCTGGATGTCGCCGTACTCGACCTCGTGCCCGAGCTCGCAGACCCGCTTGTAGCGGATGCGGGCTTTGTCCTCGTCGTGGATCTGGTGCAGGGAGACGTCGTGCGTCTCGGTCGCCGCGTAGACCTTGATGGGCACGTTGACGAGCCCGAACGCGATGGAGCCCTTCCAGATCGACCTCATCCGCTCATGATGCTCGCACGCGCGCGAGGCGACCCCCAGTTCTGAGCGGATCGGCAGGTGCGGTGCGGAGCAGACGGGCGTATCGTCCCGCCTCATGACGGGGGAACGCAGTGTGACAGAGCAGTCGACAGCACAGACGTCGGCCACGACGGGGGATCGACTGGACGCAGCCGGGTGGGCGCAGCTCGCGTTCGGAGCGGCGGCCGGGCTGGCGACGGGTGTCGGGGTGGGCCTGTCGGCTCACGGCCCGTTCCCGTGGGTGACGGTCGTCGTGCTCGGGGTGGCGCTGGGCGTGGTGTTCCCCGTGGCCCTGTTGCGGGCGTGGTGGGCTCGGGGCGGCCGGGTCGCCGTGCTCGAGACGCGAGCCTGGGTCCGGTCCGGCCGTGTGCCGGACGAGGTCCCCGACACCGTGTGGCGTCCGCGGGTCCGCCAGCTGCTCGGCGACTCCTCGCGGCAGCTGCTCGGAGCGTGGGCCGCCGCGGTGGTCGCGTGCCTGTGGGCCGCCCTCGCGATCTCCGGAGAGACACGCGACTGGGCGTTCGCCGCGGTGTGGGCGGTCCTGGCGGCGGTCCAGTTCGTGCAGGTGCGCAAGGTGCGCCCGTCGGCGCGACGCCTGCTCGACGCACCGGCGCGCGTGGTCGCGTCCGTCTGACGTCGGCCGGTCCTCTCCTGCACAGCCGGGAGGCCCGCCCCGCGTTCTCCACGGACCTCACCGCTCCTGTGCCGCCGGTCCGGTACCGCGAGCACGATGGGGCCATGAGCCAGCTCGACAAGCAGGACCCGCGGGACCAGTACGCGCGGCCGCCGTTCCCCGCGCAGACGCAGCAGGGGTCCGGACGGGCGGCGGACCTCGACCCGCCGGCCGACCACGGTGAGACGTCGTACCAGGGGACCGGCCGGATGCGCGGCTACCGCGTCCTGGTCACCGGGGCCGACTCCGGCATCGGTCGGGCGGCCGCGATCGCGATGGCCAAGGAAGGGGCCGACGTCGCCCTGAACGCCCTGCCGGAAGAGCTCGACGACCTCACCGAGGTCCGTGACGTCATCGCCGACCTGGGGCGGAAGGCGGTGATGCTGCCGGGCGACCTGACGGACGAGTCGTTCTGCACCGAACTCGTGCGCACCGCCGTCGACCTGCTCGGCGGACTCGACGCCCTGGTCCTGGTCGCCGGACACCAGCAGGTGCACGCCGACATCACCGAGCAGAGCACCGAGGACTTCGACCGCACCATGAAGGTCAACCTGTACTCGCTGTTCTGGCTCACCCGCGCCGCGGTGCCGCACCTGGCCCCGGGGAGTGCGATCGTCACCACGAGCTCGGTGTCGGCGTACCAGCCGCAGGACCGGATGATCGACTACGCCGCCACGAAGGCCGCCATCATCACGTACACGAACGGCCTCGCACGGCAGCTCGCGCCGAAGGGCATCCGGGCGAACACCGTGGTCCCCGGTCCGGTGTGGACCCCGCTGCAGCCGATCAGCTACCCCGGTGACGAGATCGCGGCGTACGGCCAGGACACCCCGTTCGGCCGGCCGGCGCAGCCCGTCGAACTCGCCAGCGCCTACGTGCACCTGGCCGGACCCGAGTCGTCCTACACGTCGGGCACCACGCTCACGGTCGGCGGTGCCACGGGGGTCGCACTGTGAGCCCGGTCGCGAAGAAGACCACCGTGCAGGTGGGGGACCGGCGGCTGACGCTGACGAACCTCGACAAGGTGCTCTACCCGCAGACCGGCACGACGAAGGGGCAGGTGGTCGCCTACTACGAGCGGATCGCCCCGTGGATGATCCCGCACGTCACCGGCCGCCCGATGACCCGGAAGCGCTGGGCGAACGGCGTCGACGGCAAGGTCTTCTTCGAGAAGAACCTGCCCGACTCCGCGCCCGAGTGGATCCGGCACCACACCATCCACCACGAGCACCACGACGTCGAGTACCCGGTCGTCGACGACCTGCCGACCCTGGTGTGGATGGCACAGCAGGCCGCGCTGGAGCTGCACGTGCCGCAGTGGCGCTTCGGGCCGCGCGGGGGACACCAGAACCCGGACCGGCTCGTGCTCGACCTGGACCCGGGCGACGGCGTCGGTCTGCCCGAGTGCGTCGAGGTGGCGGTGGCGGCCCGCTCGGTGCTGCAGGGGATGGGACTCGAGCCGTACCCGGTGACCTCCGGGTCGAAGGGCATCCACCTGTACGCGGCCCTCGACGGCACCGCGACGGCGCAGCAGGTGTCCGACGTCGCCCACGAGCTGGCGAAGGCGCTCGAACAGGACATGCCGGACCTGGTGCTCTCGTCGATGAGCCGTGCCGAGCGAGCCGGCAAGGTGTTCGTCGACTGGTCGCAGAACAACGGCAACAAGACCACGATCGCGCCGTACTCGCTGCGCGGCCGATCGCACCCGACGGTCGCGACGCCCCGGACGTGGAAGGAGCTGACCGAGCCCGGGTTGACCCACCTGACCCTCGACCAGGTCCTCGAGCGGATGCCGGACCTCGGCGACCTGCTGCACCCCGTCGCCGCGGCGTCACTCGGTGTCGGGCGTGCGGACGCCGGGCACTGGGACGGGGCCCGGACCGAAGCGGTGAACGAGCGTGAACGCCAGGAACGACAGGAGCTGCAGGACCGTCTGACGACCTACCGCGCCAAGCGGGACGCGTCGAAGACCCCGGAACCCGTCCCGCAGGGCTCCCCGACGGTGCGGACCGACGGCACACCGACGTTCGTCATCCAGGAGCACCACGCCACCCGCAACCACTACGACTTCCGTCTCGAGCACGATGGGGTCCTGGTGAGCTGGGCGCTGCCGAAGGGCGAACCGACCGACCCCGGGGCGAACCACCTGGCCGTCCACACCGAGGACCACCCGCTGGAGTACGGCGGTTTCGAGGGGATCATCCCCGCGGGCGAGTACGGCGGCGGCACCGTGACGATCTGGGACGACGGCACGTACGAGCTCGAGAAGTGGCGCGAGGACGAAGAGGTCATCGTCACCCTGCACGGCCGGACCAACGGTGTCCGACGGCTCGCGCTCCTGCACACCCGCGGTCACGGCCGTGGCCGAACCGGGGACGAGAAGAGCTGGCTCATCCACCGGACGAAGGACCAGCCCGCTGCCGATGGCGACGGCAGCGGTGCCGGGAGCGCCGCCGCTGCCGGTTCCCGTACCGGCCAGCGTGACGGGCACGGCGGCGGCCGTGCGCACACCGCCGCGCGGATCGAGCACGCCGCCGAGTCGGACACCGCGCCGGACCAGCGCCACACCATGCAGGCGTCCCTGCGAGAGGGCGAACCCGCGCTGGACCCGGAGCAGTGGGCGTTCGAGATGAAGTGGGACGGCGTCCGCGCCCTCGCCACCGTCCACGACGGCACTGTCCGACTCCGTAGCCGGAACGGCAACGACCTGACCGACCAGTACCCCGAGCTGCAGGCGCTCGCCGAGCACGCCGGCGTGGACGGGGTCTTCGACGGGGAGGTCGTCGCGCTCGACGAACACGGCCGGCCGTCGTTCCAGCTGCTGCAGAACCGGATGGGGCTGACGAAGCCGCGCGAGGTCAGCGCTGCCCAGGCCACCACCCCCGTGCACCTGCTGCTGTTCGACGTGCTCGAAGCCGACGGGCACGAACTCACCCGGCTCGGGTACACCGCGCGGCGTGAAGCCCTGCTGACGGTCGTCGAACCCGGCGGTCCGATCGACGTCCCACCGGAGTTCGACGGTGACCTCGCCGCCGCGATGACCGAGTCCCGGAAGCGCGGGCTCGAGGGGATCGTCGCGAAGAAGCGGTCCTCCCGGTACGCCGAGGGCCGTCGCTCGGAGTCCTGGCTCAAGCTCAAGCACCACGCCACACAAGAGGTCGTCGTCGGCGGCTGGAAGCCCGGTGCCGGTCGACGCGAGGGCGGGATCGGATCGCTGCTGCTCGGGATCCCGGGGGACGACGGCCTGGTGTACGTCGGCAAGGTGGGCACCGGGTTCCGTGACCGGGACCTCGACGAGATCGGAGCGCTGCTCGGGGATCTCGAGCAGGACGGCTCCCCGTTCGTCGACGTGCCACGGCCGGACGCCCGCGATGCACACTGGGTCCGTCCGGAATGTGTGGGCGAGGTGCAGTTCGCCGAGTGGACGGGTGACGGACGACTCCGACAGCCCTCGTGGCGGGGGTGGCGCACCGACAAGGAGCCCGACCAGGTCGTCCGAGAATGATGCGTCCGGCGTCAGCGTGATGCGGGCTCCGGAATCCGCATGCGTGAGCATGAGGTCCGCCCGGGGCGAACTTCCGTCCCCCGTTGTCGGTCCTGGCGGGGGACGAATGCGGTCGTGATCGTCGTCGCGCAAGGGCTGGCTGTTACGTTCCTCGGGACGGAAGGACGCGACATGGACGCGAGCAAGTACCTCCCGCCGTTCGCTCAGGGGCAGCGTGGGGACGCGACCGCAGACCAGCGGGACGACCAGGACGGCTCGACGGGATCAGGCCCGGACGGCCGGACCGGCAGTGGACGGACGGGTGATCGCCAGATGGTGGGTGCGGGCGCCGAGCACGAAGCGACCTACGCCGACTTCCTCGGCGACCAGGTCGACGACGAGTGACCCGTCGCCCGGCGTGCCCGGCGGCCTGATCGGGACGCTCAGGCCGCGGGTGCCGGACCGTCCGCGGGCGCCCCGCCGGACTCCAGGGGCAGTTCTTCCTCGGCCGCAGCGCGCTCGTCCGCGTGCCCGGCGTCAGCGGCAGCCGCCTTCGCCTCGTCGATGGCCTCCTGCGAAGCCTGCAGTGCGTCGTCGTTGCCGGGGTGTGCCTGATCAGTCATGGCCGCCACGCTACGCGGACGTCGCTGGATCGGCTCGACGGGCGACGCGGGCCCCCTGGGCGTGCTGGGCTCCCGACCCGCTGGCGGTCCCCGGCCCGTCGTAGTCCACGGCCGAGGTCGGCGCGGCCGAGGTCGGCATCGCCGGCGCCGGCGGTTCGTCGTGCGCATCGGCAGCGTCGAGCACCGCCCGGGTCGCCGCAGCCGCCACCCGGAGCGCGTCCGGGAGCGGCATCGCCCGGAGCGCCGGGGTGCGCACCTCCACACCCCAGGGCTCGGCGAAGCCCAGGCCGCGGACGGTGCGGACGAACCCGGGCAGGTCCCACGCTCCGGTGCCAGGCAGGTAACGCCCGTTCCGGGACTCGTCCGCCAGCGTCATGCCGTTCGCGACGTGCAGCAGTCCGTCGCTGAGCTCGACCGCGGCGAGGGTGGACGGGACGACCCCCTGCCCGATCGAGGCCAGGGTGGAGCCGCCCCGGAGCGCGTGCATCGCGTCGAGGAGCAGCCCACCGTTCGGGTGTCCGGCGGCGACGAACCGCGAGGCACGCTCCACGGTCGCCAGGTTCGTCCACGGCTCGGGTTCCAGGACGAGCCGCGCCCCGACGCCCTCGGCCTGTGCGGCGAGCCGGTCCCATGCTGCCGCCATCGCGCCGAGCGGTACGGCCGGGACGGAGTGGTCGGCGCGGACGACGACCTGCCATGCGCTGAGGCTGGCGGCGGCCTCGAGCACCACCCCGCGGTCGGCGTCGTGTTCGGCGCCGGCGGCCCACCAGTTGCCGAGCGTGCCGACCTGGACCCAGACCACGCCGGCGTCGTCGAGCATCCGTCGGAGCAGGGCGAACCCGATGGTGCCGCGGACCTCGTGCAGGTCGTCGACCGAGAGGCCGAGCCCGGCGAACCCGGCTCGTCCGACGGCGCGGATGCGCTCACCGATGCGCTCGTCGCCGGACCACGTCCACGACGTGGCGAGCAGGTCGTGTTCCTCCACCGGATCACCTCCATGATCCGGACGTGC
Source organism: Curtobacterium sp. APC 4022 (assembly GCF_030407555.1). Taxonomy (NCBI): domain Bacteria; kingdom Bacillati; phylum Actinomycetota; class Actinomycetes; order Micrococcales; family Microbacteriaceae; genus Curtobacterium; species Curtobacterium sp. APC 4022. Next base: position 10,308 of record NZ_JASDDD010000037.1, on the reverse strand, counting down.
TCGACTGCGTCGTTGCAGTTGCCGCACACCCTGGCTGCTGACCGCCGCCGGGCCGGGCCCCGTTCCCCGTGCGCCCGACAGCGTCAGGCACGGTTCTACGCCCGCTGGCTCCGAGGGCTCCCAGCCCGCCGGGTCAGACGATGCGCGTCCCGACCGTGCCGACGCCGTCGATCGTCCCGCGCAGCACCGAGCCGCGGGACACCGGTCCGACGCCGTCCGGGGTGCCGGTGAAGAGCAGGTCGCCGGCCTCCAGACGGACAGCACGGGACAGCGCGGCGATGGTCTCGGCGACGGACCAGATCTGGTCGGCCAGGTCCCCGGACTGCCGGAGTTCCCCGTCGACGTGCAACGAGATGCCGCCGGCGGTGGGATCCACACCGGCAGCGGGGACGATCGTGCCGATCGGTGCGGAGTGGTCGAACCCCTTGGCCAGGTCCCACGGCCGGCCGAGCCGCTTCGCCTCGGCCTGCAGATCGCGCCGGGTGAGGTCGATGCCCACCGCGTAGCCCCAGACCAGGTCGAGCGCGTCGGCGACGGCGACGTCCTGGCCGCCGGCTCCGAGCGCGACGACGAGTTCGACCTCGTACTCGAGCTGCTCGGTCAGGGTCGGGTACCCGGTGTCGCGACCGTCGGTGACGATCGCGTCGGCCGGCTTGCCGAAGAAGAAGGGCGGCTCGCGGTCGGGGTCGTGGCCCATCTCGCGCGCGTGCGCCGCGTAGTTGCGGCCGACGCAGTGGATGCGTCGGACCGGGAACCGACCGCCGGTGGCGGTGGGCACGGTCGGGAGGCCCGGGGCCGGGACGACGAGGTCGGTCACGCGTCCAGGGGGGCAGCCCGGGCCGGGAACACGAAGCGGTTCATCGCCCAGTAGCGGAAGCCCATCGCGATGAGCGTGCCGATGACGGGCCCGCTGATGAAGTCGGCGAGTTCCTGGCCGGCGAGCGACACGTTGGGGACCTCGAGGCCGAAGACGTACCGGGAGATCCAGAGCGGGGCCGAGTTCAGCGCGACCCCGATCACGCTGACGACGAGGAACAGCAGCAGCTCGTGTCCGGTGCGGAGTTCACCGCGGTCGCCGAAGGACCACTTCTTGTTGAGGAAGTAGGAGAACACCGTCGCGACGATGATGCCGATCGACAGCGCGGTCACCGGGTGCTGCGGCATGACGAAGAACTTCAACCCGTAGTTGATGCCCATCGTGATGACGAAGCCGAGACCACCCACGACCAGGAACCGGAGCGCCGGGTGTTCGACGAGCGACCGGACGGAGAACGACTGCACCGGCCAACCCTAGACCGGCGTCGCCGGACGTCCGCTGACCGGCACGGCTTCCGGACCGGCAGTCCGTTCAGCCGGACGCTCAGTTGCCGGGTGCCGCACCCTCGGTCTCCCCGTGTCCCGGGTCGCCGCCCGTGCCGCCGTCGGACGGCTCGTCCTGCGGCCAGCCGGTGAACTCCCACCCGGAGACCGCCTGGTGGTCCTCACCGTTCGTGTACGCGAAGGCACGTGCTGCGGTCCGGGCATCGGTGAGGGCGGTGAGCAGGTCGGCGAACCGGTCGGACCCGTCCGCGACGCGGGTGAGCGCGTCGTGGGCCAGGGCGTACCGGTCCATCTCGTTGCGGATGAGCATGTCGAACGGCGACGTCGTGGTGCCCTGCTCGAGGAAGCCGTGCACGTGCAGGTCGTCGTGCCCGTGCCGGCGGTAGGTGAGCTGGTGGACGAGCGTCGGGTACCCGTGGAAGGCGAACACCGCGGGGGTGCCGGGCAGGAACAGCTCGTCGTAGCGGTCGTCGCTGATCGGGTGCTCGTGCTTCCGCGGGTCCCCGATGGCGAGCAGGTCGACCACGTTGACGACGCGCACGCCGACGTCGGGGGCGTGCTTCCGGATGATGTCCGCGGCGGCGACGGTCTCGACGGTGGGGACGTCACCGGCGCTGACGAGCACGACGTCGACATGGCCGACCTCCTGCTCGGTGCCGGCCCAGTCCCAGGTCCCGACGCCCGCGTCGGCGTGCGCGACGGCGTCCTCGAGGGACAGGAACACCGGTTCGGGGTGCTTGCCGGCGACGATCACCTCGATGCGGTCCGTGGTCTCCATCGCGTGCGCGGCGACGGCGAGGAGCGTGTTGGCGTCCGCGGGCAGCTTGATGCGCACGAGGTCCTGCTGCTTCGACGCGACGACGTCGAGGAACCCGGGGTCCTGGTGTGAGAACCCGTTGTGGTCCTGGCGCCACACGTGCGACGACAGCAGGATCGTCAGGTTCGACACCGGCGCTCGCCAGTCGATGTCGGTCGCGGACTCGAGCCACTTGGCGTACTGGCCGACCATCGAGTCGATGATGTGGGCGAAGGCCTCGTACGTGTTGAGGACGCCGTGGCGGCCGCTCAGCACGTAGCCCTCGAGCATGCCCTCGAGCAGGTGTTCGGAGAGCACCTCGATGACACGACCGCGGGCGGACAGGTGCTCGTCGCCCTCGGCTCGTCGGGCACGCCAGACGCGGTTCGTGACGTCGAAGACCGCGTCGAGCTTGTTCGAGATCGTCTCGTCCGGGCCGAACAGCCGGAAGTCCTGCGGGTTCCGCTGGATGAGTTCGGCCATCCAGGGGCCCAGCGTGCCGGTGGCCGAGGCCGGCTCGCCCACCGGCACCCCGAAGCGCTCGAGTCCGGGCCGGTCGAGGGCGGTGCGGATCCGGCCGCCGTTCGCGTGCGGTGTGGCGCTCATCCGGGTGTCCCCGGTCGGCCGGATGGTGTCGAGGATGCCGATCGGACGGGCGTCCTCGTCGAACAGCTCCTCCGGACGGTAGGAGCGCATCCACTCCTCGAGCTGCCGGCGGTGGCCCTCGTCCTCGCGGACGTTCGGCAGCGGGACCTGGTGGGCGCGGAAGGTGCCCTCGACCTGCTGGCCGTCGACGACCTTCGGCCCGGTCCAGCCCTTCGGGGTCCGGAGCACGATCATCGGCCAGCGCGGGCGGAGGTCGGCGGCACCGGCCATCTCGCCGGCGGCGGCGCGGGCTGCCTGCGCGCGGGCGGCGGCCTGGATGTCGTCGATGGTCGCCAGGGCCCGACGGAGCGCTCCGTCGAACAGGGCGTGCACGGCGAAGGGGTCGTGGTCGACGCGACCGGAGTCGACGACGATCGGCTCGTACCCCAGGCCGCGGAAGTAGGCCTGGAGGTCCTCGTCCGGGATGCGCGCGAGGACCGTCGGGTTCGCGATCTTCCATCCGTTGAGGTTGAGGATCGGCAGCACCGCCCCGTCGGACACCGGGTCGAGGAACGTGTGCGCCTGCCACGAGGCGGAGAGCGGTCCGGTCTCGGCCTCGCCGTCCCCGACGACGCACGCGACGACGAGGTCCGGGTTGTCGAGGGCCGCGCCGTACGCGTGTGCGAGGGAGTAGCCGAGCTCGCCGCCCTCGTTGATCGACCCGGGGGTCTGCGGGGCAGCGTGCGAGGGGATGCCACCGGGGAACGAGAACTGCCGGAAGAAGCGCTGCAGTCCGGCCGTGTCCCGCGTGATCTCCGGGTAGAGCTCGTTCCAGGTGCCCTCGAGCCAGGCGTTCGCGTTCATCGCGGGACCGCCGTGCCCGGGGCCACAGATGTACAGGACGTCGCGGCCGGTCTCGCTGATCACGGCGTTGAGGTGCGCGTACACGAGGTTCAACGCGGGCGACGTCCCCCAGTGTCCGAGGAGCCGCGGCTTGATGTCGGAGGGCTCGAGCGGCCGCTCGAGCAGCGGGTCGTCGAGCAGGTAGATCTGCCCGACGGTGAGGTAGTTCGCGGCGCGCCACCAGGCGTCGATCGCGCGGATGCGGTCGGTGGAGGAGTGCGTCGAGGACATGCTCCACAGGCTACGAGGACGCCGATCCGGGGAATCCAGAAATCTCTCCAATCCGATCCGTGGACGGCCCCGAATCACTGTCACAAGCCGGGAAACACCCGCAAGCGCTCACCAGCAGCTCACCGCTGGTTCTCCACCCCCACCGCCGGGGTGTGTTCGGCGCGCTGTCACCAACCGCGCCGAGCGCGTTCAAGCAAAGGAATGAAGACATGCGCAAGTCCCTGAAGAACACGATCACCCTCGCCACCGCCGGCGCGATCGTCCTGGGCGGTGCCGGCTTCGGCATCACCGCCGCCAACGCCGCCACCCCGACCGTGCACACCATCTCCTCCAGCTCCGCGTCGAAGATCCCCGCGCCGGTCGCCTCGGTCCCCGACGTCCTCGGCGGCAACACCTCCGTCGCCCTCGACAAGGGCTTCACCGACGCCCTCACCTCGCTGAAGCTGACCCCGGGCGTCTCCGGCAACGCCAAGCTCGCCGACGGCGCCGTGTCGTTCCCGATCACCTCCGGCTCGGTCACCTACTGGAGCCCGGACGGCAAGTACCGCCCCTACGTGCAGGGCCTGCTGAACCACGACGACTCCGGCCTGACCCTCAAGGCCGGCGACACCACCGTCACGCTCGAGAACTTCGTCGTGAACCCCGGCTCCTCGAAGCTCTCCGGTGACGTCCTCGTCAACGGCAAGGTCGCCGTCGCCAACGCATACCTCTTCTCCCTCCACGGCGGCACCCTGAAGCCGCTCCAGCTCGAGGGCGACAACGCGATCCTCACCGGCACCACCGTCCACATCTCCGACGACGCCGCGAAGCTGCTCAACAGCACCTTCAAGACCGACGCCGTCAAGGGCGGCCTGCTCGTCGGCACCGCCACCATCACCGCCCAGATCAAGTAACACCTGACCTGACGCACCACCAGAACGCCGCCCCGGCACACGCCGGGACGGCGTTCTCGCGTTCCCGGACCAGTCGCCACACGGACGGGAGGCCCGGGTCACCTCACCCGCGTCGGCGCCACCACCGGTGCGCTCGCGTCCCGGCCGCCTGCGCGGCCGCAGCCGACGCGGCGGCCGCGGCACGGGCCTCCCGGCGGTCCCGCCAGCGGGCGACCTCGACCTCGACGTCCCGCATCGGCGTGACCACCGGCGGTCCGCCGAGCAGCTGCCGGCGGGCTTCCTTCACACGGGCGTTGAAGTCCACCAGGACGTCGCGGACGTCGGACTCCACTGAGAGTGCGTCCAGGTGGTCGTCGAGCTCGGCGTCCTCGGTGCGGAGGGCGAGGGCCGGCGGCGCGATCCCGCGGATGTCCTCACGCTCGATCTTCGACTTGATCCACCAGTCCGGGTCGTGCTGCCCGTCGATCCCCGGCAACGGCTTGCCGTGGTACGGATTGCCCTCGAACACCCCGCGGCGCTCGGCTTCGGCGATCCGTGCCCGGGCGTGCGCGGCGACGTCGGCGGCCTTGAGCAGCTGCTGTTCCTCGCGCTCCGCACGGACCTCGTCCGGGTCGAGCGAACCCCGCTCGACCTCGCTGTCCACGAGCTGCTGGTACCGGTACCGCGCGGCCTTCCGCAGGCGGTCCATCCGGGCGTCGACGTCGTTCATCGTCCGTCCATGATGCCCCTGGCACCCGACAGGGGCACCCAGCGGCCCCGGACCGGAGACGGACCCAGCCGTCGGGGTCCATCGTCACCCTCGTGGAATCCCTGCCCCTCTGGTTGCTCGTCCTGGTCTTCGTCGCGGGTGCCGCCGTGGTCTGGATCGCCGGCATCCAACTGTCCAAGACGACCGACGTCCTCGACTCCCGCCTGCACCTCGGCAGTGCGCTCGGCGGGCTCGTCGTGCTGGCCGTCGCGACGAACCTGCCCGAGATCGCGATCACCGTCAGCGCCGGACTGTCCGGGTCGATCGAGGTCGCGGCGGGCAACATCCTCGGCGGCATCGCCCTGCAGACCGTCGTGATCGCCGTGCTCGACGCGTTCGGCAAGCGCGGGAAGGACGTCAAGCCGATCACGTACCGCGCGGCGTCGCTGACCCTGGTGCTCGAAGCGGTCGTCGTCGTCGCCGTGCTCGCCGTCGTCATCGCCGGCAGTCAGCTGCCGCCGGACCTGGTCGTCGCCCGACTGACGCCGGACGTGGTGCTCATCGCGGTGATCTGGGTGATCGGGCTGTTCCTGGTGCAGCGCGCGAGCAAGGGCCTGCCGTGGCACGAGAGCGGTCACGCCCCGGACGCCAGCCCGCACGCTGCCGGACACCGGACCCGCAAGCCGGACACCGAGCCGATGAGCACCCGGAAGGCGGTGGTCGTCTTCGCGGTGTCCGCCCTCGCGACCCTCGTCGCCGGTGTCGTGCTCGAACGCGCCGGGGACGCGGCTTCGAGTCAGATCGGGCTGTCGGGCGTGCTCTTCGGGGCGACCGTCCTGGCCCTCGCGACGAGCCTGCCGGAGATCTCCACGGGCCTCCAGGCCGTCAAGCAGGGTGACGACAACCTGGCGGTCTCCGACATCTTCGGCGGCAACGCCTTCCTGCCGGTGCTGTTCCTCGTCGCCACCGTGCTGTCCGGCAAGGCGGTGCTGCCGCAGGCGAACGCCAGCGACGTGTACCTGACCGCCCTCGCCGCGCTGCTGACCCTGGTCTACGCGGTGGGACTCGTGTTCCGGCCGCAGCGTCGCATCATCGGGATGGGCGTCGACTCGTTCGTCGTCGTCGTGATGTACCTGGTCGGCGTCGCGGGTCTGGTCGCGATCTCCCTGGCCTGAGGGTCAGTCCTCGTCGGCACCGTCGTCAGCGGCACCGTCCTCAGCGGTGACCTCTTCGATCGTCAGCGCCGCCTGGATGAGCGCCAGGTGCGACAGCCCCTGCGGGAGGTTGCCCATGAACTCGCCGCCCTCGCTGATCATCTCGCTGAACAGGCCGACCTCGTTCGCCTGGTCGACCATCTCGTCCATCAGGTGGCGTGCGTCGTCGTGGCGGCCGACGCAGGCCATCGCCGCGGCCAGCCAGAACGAGCACGCCACGAACGGGGACTCCTCGTCCTCGATGCCCGAGTAGCGGTAGACGAGCGGGCCGCGCTGCAGCCGCTCCTCGATGGCCCGGATCGTCGACTCCATCCGGGGTCCCCGGTCGAAGGCCGACATGGCGTGCAGCAGGATCGAGGTGTCCAGGGCGTCGGAGCCCGGGTACATGACGTAGTACCCGCGTTCCTCGTCCCAGCCGTTGTCGCTGACCCACTGCTCGATCAGCTCGCGGTTCTCGATCCACTTGTCGCGGGGGCCGTCGATCATGCCGGCGTCATGCAGTTCCGCCGCGGCGTCGAGTGCCTGCCAGCAGCCGATCTTGCTCGACACGTAGTGCTGGGTGTCCTCGAGCTCCCACATGCCGGAGTCCGCTTCCTCCCAGCGGTGGCAGGCGTCGTCCGCGAGCTGCTGCAGCACCTTCGCGGTCTTCCGGTCCAGGACGTTGCCGGCACGGACGTACTGACGCATGATCTCGAAGACGTCGCCCCAGACACCGAGCTGCAGCTGGTTGCCCGCCCGGTTGCCGACCGTGACCGGGCCGATGCCCTGCCACCCGGGGACGTCGCGCTCCTCGACCTCGTCGGTCTTCGAGCCGTCGAGCCGGTAGAAGATCGGCATCGTCTCGTCGTGGTCGGCGATGGTCCGCATCACCCACGAGACGGCCGCGTGGGTCTCCTCGCGTAGGCCGAAGCGGGTCAGCGCGTGCACCGTGTAGGACAGGTCGCGCACCCAGGCGAAGCGGTAGTCCCAGTTCTTGCCGCCGGTCCGGTCCTCCGGGAGGCTCGTGGTCGGGGCCGCCGCGATGGCGCCGGTCGGCGAGTAGATCAGCAGCTTCAGCGCCAGGGCGCTCCGCTGCACCGCCTCGGACCAGGGCCCGTCGTACGAGAACTCCGACGACCACTGCGACCAGTTCTCGATGGTGCGGTCGATGCCCTCCATCGTGCGCTCCGGGTCGGGCATGAAGATCGGTTCGTCGTGCGTGCCGACGATCGTCAGGATGTGCTTCGAGCCCTCGGTGGTGTCGAAGCGGCCGGAGAACCGGGGACCGTCGTCGTGCACCGGGTCGAAGCCCTGCTCGACGATGGCGATGGTGACCCCGTCGATGCCGATCACGGTGCCGTTGGCGGTGTCCAGGCGCTTCGGCTCGGCGGTGTTGAGCAGCGTGCCGGGCACGACCGCCCACTCCATCTCGACCGAACCACGCACGCCCTGCACGCAGCGGCCGATCTCGGCCCAGGGCAGGCGTCCGGCGACACCGGTCACCATGGCGTCCGTGACGGTGACCTGGCCGGACGGCGTGGTCCAGGTCGTGACCAGGACGTTCGTCCCCGGCAGGTACTGCCGCTCGACCTCGGCGCCGCCGTCGGCCGGGCGCAGGGCGATGTGTCCGCCGTGCTCGGCGTCGACGATGCTCGCGAACACCGGGGGTGAGTCCATGCCGGGGATCGGCAGCCAGTCGATGCGGCCGTCGCGGGCGATGAGCGCCACGGTCCGACCATCGCCGATCGCGCCGTAGGAGCGGAGCGGGACGTACCCGTCGGTGCGCTCCTCGTTCTCGGTGGCGTCGGGGGTGTCCCGTGTCCGTTCGGTCATGGCTCCATCGTGCCCGCACCGGCTCGACGTGCCGCGCACGGCACGTACCCCGGCCGTGCGCGGCGGGGCCGGGCCATGCCATGCCGGCTTGCGTCGGGCACCGCGACCGCGCTACGGTGCTCGGTTCTGCCCGGACGGGCGGACCGTCACCACGACGTCGTCCGACAGGGACCCACCATGCAGAAGATCACCAACCGACTCCTCTCCTGGGCATCGATGCTCGAGGAGCAGACCGAACAGCAGGCGCGCACGACCTCCCGGATGCCCTTCGTGTTCCCGCACCTCGCGCTGATGCCCGACGCCCACCTCGGGCTCGGCGCCACCGTCGGGTCCGTCATCCCCACCCTCGGCGCGGTCATGCCCGCGGCCGTCGGGGTCGACATCGGCTGCGGGATGATCGCCGTCCGCACCCAGTTCTCGAGCGCCGACCTGCCCGAGGACCTGCGACCGCTCCGCGAGGCGATCGAACGGGCGATCCCGCTGTCCGCCGGGGCCACGAACCAGACCGTCGTCGCGACCGCGGCACCGCGGATCGCGGAACTCGAGGCGCTGGCCGTCGAAGCCGGCTTCGACCCCGCGGAGGTGCTCGGCGGCTGGCGGAACCAGCTCGGCACGCTCGGTTCCGGCAACCACTTCATCGAGGTCTCCCTCGACGAGGAGGACCGCGTCTGGCTGTTCCTGCACTCCGGGTCCCGCGGGGTCGGCAACAGGATCGCCCAGCGACACATCGCGGTGGCCAAGGAGGCGATGGAGCGGTGGTGGATCGAGCTGCCGGACCCCGACCTGGCCTACCTCGTCGAGGGCACGCCCGAGTTCGACCGGTACATCGCCGAACTGGGGTGGGCGCAGCACTTCGCCCTGCTCAACCGCGAGGAGATGATGGACCGTGTCGTCCGGCAGCTCGCCGAGGTCGTGGACACCGAGGTGCAGGAACTCGAGCGCATCAACTGCCACCACAACTTCACGCAGCGGGAGACGCACTGGGGCAAGTCGGTGTGGGTGTCCCGGAAGGGGGCGATCCAGGCCACGGCCGGGCAGCCGGGGCTGATCCCGGGGTCGATGGGCACGGCGTCGTACGTGGTCGAGGGGCGGGGGAACAAGCCGTCGCTCGAGTCGTCACCGCACGGGGCCGGCCGCTCGTACTCGCGGTCGGCGGCACGTCGGACCTTCACGCACGAGCAGCTGCGCGAGGCGATGGCGGGCATCGAGTACCGCGACACCGATGCGTTCCTCGACGAGATCCCGGCGGCCTACAAGCCGATCGACCAGGTGATGGCGGACGCGGCCGACCTCGTCACGGTGCGGCACACGCTGCGGCAGATCGTGAACGTCAAGGGGGACTGACCCGGCGGGACGACGGACGGGAGGCCCGGGCTGACTGCGCCCGCACCTCCCGTCCGTCACCGGGTGGCCCCGGTCCCTGGTGGGTCAGGACACCGGGACGGCACCCCAGGCTGCCTGGTAGCTCTTCGCGAAGATGTTCGCGGTGACGCGCTTGCCGATCTGGAGGCTGTAGTCGCCCACGTTCGCCGCCGCGACGGTCACGTGGAAGGCGCCCGTGGCGTCGGTCTTGCCGACCGCCTGGTACCCGGCGCCGGCGGCGATCTCGATGTCCTTGTTCGCGAACGCGGACTTGCCGGTGACGGTGATGACGCCGTCGTGGATGGTGCTCGAGGTGATCTCCAGCTTGCCGCCGGAGAACACGTGCGCGCCGATGCCGGTGGTGACCGTGCTGCTCGACGTGGTCGGCGACGGCTGGACGGCCGCGTTCGCCGGGATCGAGGCGACGAGCGGAGCGCCGAGCGCGAGGGCGAGGCCGGCGGCGGCGACGAGGGTGGTGGACTTCTTCATGTGCGGTGCTTCCTG
>NZ_JASDDD010000036.1:0-36255 GCF_030407555.1 Curtobacterium sp. APC 4022 | reverse complement strand
GACGCTCCAGACGCCCGCCGTCCCGCCACCCGCCGTCCCGTCACCCGTGCCCTCGCCGCGCCCACCGACACCACCGCGCTGCGCTGACCGGCCCTGGCCCGATGCCGCCGCCACGGTCCTCGCCCTCGTCCTGCCCGTCGTCTGCGTCGGCTGCGGCGTCGCAGACCGCGCCCTGTGCCGCGCCTGCCGGTCAGCACTCGACGCCCTCCCCACACGCACCCGGCTCGTCGCCGGCGTCCGGCTCGACGCCGCCCACGAGTACGACGGTCTCGTCCGCACCCTCGTGCTCGAGTGGAAACTCCGGGGGCGGGTGGACGTCGTCCGCGGGCTCACCCGACGGACCGCAGACCTCGTCCGGTCGGCGCTCGCCGCAGCGCCCGCGGGCACGGTGGTCCTCCGCGTCCCGCCCTCGCCACGTGGACACCGGCGACGCGGCTTCGACCCGGTGGTGACGGTGCTGCGCCGTGCGGGCGTCCGACGCGCGCGGGCACTGCAGCGCGTCCCGCTGCCGGATCCGGTGCGCGGCGATGGACCGCACGCGGCCGGGGCCGCCGGTCGCGGGCAGAAGGAACGGACCGCGATCGAGCGCGTGGCGGCCACCGTCGGCACCCTCGCCGTGGACGGGGTGGACGGCCAGGACGTCGTGCTCGTGGACGACGTCGTCACCACCGGCGTGACGATGGCCGAGGCGATCCGGGCCGTCCGGGCCGCCGGTGGCCGGGTCGTCCGCTGCGTGGCCGTCGCCACGGTGGAGGTGTGAGCGTGCGCGCCGAGCACGAGCACGAGCACCCGACGACGGACATGGACGTCGCCTGGGCATCCGGTGGAGGTCTCCGGCACGCGGGCCCCCAGCGGCACGGGTCGAGCCCGCAGGGTCTAGCCTCGCGGCAAGGCGTTGGTGTTCGCCGGACGCAGGCGAACCGCCGAATGTGGATGGGAGCCGCCATGGACGTGACGATCACGGGCCGCAACGTCGGGGTCACCGACCGATTCCGGGCCTACGTGGAGCAGAAGTCCGAGAAGATCGACGTGCTCGCCGACCGGGCCCTCGCCTTCGAGGTGCGGGTGAGCCGGCACCACGAGAAGAGCAGCGGGGCGCAGGGCGAGGACCGCGTCGAACTCACCCTCATCGGACCCGGACCGCTCGTCCGGGCCGAGTCCGCCGCGTCGGACAAGTACGCCGCCTTCGACCTGGCGTTCGCGCGCATCGCCGAGCGCCTGCGCCGGGCACGTGACCGCAAGAAGGTGCACCGCGGGCGTCACCGTCCGACCTCGGTGGCCGAGGCCTCGGGTGCGGGGTTCGAGGGCATGGGCGTCGAGCCCGCCGACGGCAGGCTCATCGAGACCGTCGCCACCGGTGCCGTCCCCGTGGTCGACGCCGACCAGGAAGCCGGGCGCGACGAGGAAGACGCCGCGTACTCGCCGGTCGTCATCCGTCAGAAGGTCTTCGAGGCCGCACCGATGACGGTCGACGACGCGCTGTACCACATGGAGCTCGTCGGGCACGACTTCTACCTGTTCGTCGACTCGGAGACCCACCGCCCGAGTGTCGTGTACCGCCGCAAGGGCTGGGACTACGGCGTCATCGGCATCGACGAGAACCCGGGCGCCGACGCCCGGGGGAGCGAACACGTCCTCGTCGAGGAGTCCGTGTCCGCCACCGCGTAGTCGACGCGACGCACCACCTCCGAGTGCGCACGGTCCCGTCCGGGGTCGTGCGCACTCGCGCTGCTCCCAGCGCCGGACCCCGGCGGGTTGCTAGCATGACTGGCTGATCGAGCGCGTCGACCGCGCACGACGACTTCGTAAGGAGCTCACGTGGCAAACGTGTTGGAGAAGGTCCTCCGCATCGGTGAAGGGCGGACCCTCCGTCGGCTGAAGGCGTACGCCTCGGCGATCAACGACCTCGAGGACGACTTCGCGAGCCTCACCGACGAGGAACTCCAGGAGGAGACGACGGAGCTCCGCGAGCGGTACGCCAACGGCGAGACCCTCGACGACCTCCTGCCGGAGGCGTTCGCCGCCGTCCGCGAAGCCTCGAAGCGAACCCTGGGCATGCGGCACTTCGACGTGCAGCTCATGGGTGGCGCGGCGCTGCACCTCGGCAACATCGCCGAGATGAAGACCGGTGAGGGCAAGACCCTCGTGGCGACGACCGCCGCCTACCTCAACGCGATCCCGTCGCGCGGCGTGCACGTCATCACGGTCAACGACTTCCTCGCGTCGTACCAGTCCGAGCTCATGGGCCGCGTGTTCCGTGCCCTCGGCATGACCACCGGCTGCATCATCGCCGGGCAGTCGCCGATCGAGCGCCGCGAGCAGTACGCCGCCGACATCACGTACGGCACGAACAACGAGTTCGGCTTCGACTACCTGCGCGACAACATGGCGTGGCAGGCCTCCGACATGGTCCAGCGCGGCCACTTCTTCGCCGTGGTGGACGAGGTCGACTCGATCCTCATCGACGAGGCCCGCACGCCGCTCATCATCTCCGGCCCCTCCTCGGGTGAGGCGAACCGCTGGTTCACCGAGTTCGCGTCCATCGCGACCCGGCTCACCCCGGGCGAGGACTACGAGGTCGACGAGAAGAAGCGCACCGTCGGTGTCCTCGAGCCCGGCATCGAGAAGGTCGAGGACTACCTCGGCATCGACAACCTCTACGAGTCCGCGAACACCCCGCTGATCTCGTTCCTCAACAACTCGATCAAGGCGTCCGCCCTGTTCAAGCGCGACAAGGACTACGTCGTGATGAACGGCGAGGTGCTCATCGTCGACGAGCACACCGGTCGCATCCTGATGGGCCGTCGCTACAACGAGGGCATCCACCAGGCGATCGAGGCGAAGGAAGGTGTCGAGGTCAAGGCCGAGAACCAGACCCTCGCCACCGTCACGCTGCAGAACTACTTCCGCCTGTACCAGAAGCTCTCCGGAATGACCGGTACCGCGGAGACCGAAGCGGCCGAGTTCATGTCGACCTACAAGCTCGGCGTGGTCCCGATCCCGACGAACCGGCCGATGCAGCGCATCGACCAGACCGACCTCGTCTACAAGAACGAGCAGGCCAAGTTCGAGCAGGTCGCGAACGACATCGAAGAGCGCCACCACAAGGGCCAGCCGGTCCTGGTCGGCACCACGAGCGTCGAGAAGTCCGAGTACCTGTCGAAGCTGCTCGCCAAGAAGGGCGTCAAGCACGAGGTCCTCAACGCGAAGAACCACGCGCGGGAAGCCGCGATCGTCGCCCAGGCCGGTCGTGCCGGTGCCGTGACGGTCGCCACGAACATGGCCGGTCGTGGTACCGACATCATGCTCGGCGGCAACGCGGAGTTCCTCGCCGTGCAGGAGATGCACGCCAAGGGCCTGTCGCCGACCGAGACCCCGGACGAGTACGAAGCCGAGTGGGACAAGGTCTTCACCGCGATGAAGGCCGCGGTCGAGCAGGAGAGCGAGAAGGTCCGCGACGCCGGCGGCCTCTACGTCCTCGGCACCGAGCGCCACGAGTCCCGTCGTATCGACAACCAGCTCCGTGGACGTTCCGGCCGTCAGGGAGACCCGGGCGAGAGCCGGTTCTACCTGTCGCTCACCGACGACCTGATGCGCCTGTTCAACTCCGGTGCCGCCGAGAGCCTGATGGGCCGCGGCAACGTGCCGGACGACCTGGCGATCGAGAACAAGCTCGTCGGCCGTGCAATCCGTTCCGCCCAGTCGCAGGTCGAGGGCCGCAACGCCGAGATCCGCAAGAACGTCCTGAAGTACGACGACGTCCTGAACCGCCAGCGCGAAGCGATCTACAGCGACCGCCGGCACATCCTCGAGGGTGACGACCTGCACGAGCGTGCGCAGTCGTTCCTCAAGAGCGTCATCGACGACGTCATCGACACCCACACCGGTGACGGCTCCCCGGACGACTGGGACCTCGACGCCATGTGGACCGAGCTCGGGACGCTGTACCCGATCTCGATCACCATCGACGAGGTCATCACCGAGGCCGGCTCGAAGGGCAAGGCCACGCGGGAGTTCCTGGCTCGCGAGATCCTGTCCGACGCGCAGCTCGCGTACAAGAACCGTGAAGAGGCCCTCGGCGACGAGGCGATGCGCGAGCTCGAGCGTCGCGTCGTCCTGTCGGTGATCGACCGCCGCTGGCGCGACCACCTCTACGAGATGGACTACCTCAAGGACGGCATCGGCCTCCGGGCGATGGCGCAGCGCGACCCGCTGGTCGAGTACCAGCGCGAGGGCTACGCCCTGTTCCAGACGATGATGGGGCAGATCCGCGAAGAGTCGGTCGGCTTCCTCTTCAACCTCGAGGTCCAGGTGCAGTCCGACGGCGAGAGCGCGGTCATCGAGGCGAAGGGGCTCAACGAGGAAGGCGAGAACGCCGGGCTCGAGTACTCCGCTCCGTCGATCGACGGCGAGGTCGAGGTCCGCGACGAGGCCGGGCGCCTCGAGCAGGCCGCGACCGCCCGTGCGCAGCGCGCGCAGGCCGAGCAGGAAGAGGCCGCCGGTCCCGAGAAGGGTTCCGCCTTCGGCTCGGCGGCGACCGTGTCCGGCCAGGCCGACGCGAGCAACCGCGCCGAGCGCCGGGCGGCAGCCAAGAAGGGCTGACACACAGCCCCATCGTGACGGGAGGCCCGGTACCAGCTGGTACCGGGCCTCCCGTCCGTCGGGTGGTACCCGACCACCGGTCGCCGCGACCGTCAGAGCACGCCGACCGCCGTGGCCCGCCACCGTCCCTTGCGTTCCTCGAGCCGGATGGCGACCGCGCGGGCGTGGCTGCGCGTGTGCACCACGACGGCGGCCTCGGCGACGCCGTCGCGCGGCACGCTGACGACGACGCTGCCGACCCGGATCACCGGGCGGTGTCGGCGCCGACGGGCGGCGGAGCGTGCGCGGGCCGCCAGTGCGGCGCGGTGTTGCAGGTGTCGTTGGACTTCCTCGGTGATCCAGCGCGAGATCGTCTCGACCTCGCGCGCCCCGGTCAGGATCTCCGCCACGCAGAGCGCCAGCGACCGTGCGGTCTCGCCGGGGTCGGGCAGTTCCGCCGCCGGTGCCGGCGGTCCGTTCTCGTGCTGTTCATCGTGTCCCTCGTGCTCCGCGTGGTCGTCGCGGCGGCCTTCCAGCCCCGCGTCCGCTCCGTGCGTGTCCGGCTCGTCTTCGATCCGTCGTGCGTTCTCCGCCACTCCGGCCCCTTTCATCAGGCCGAGCGTAGGGTTCGTGGAACATCACATACGGTCGATCGGACCGACCTGTGGACAGACCGTTCTCGTCCACAGCGGCGCGTGGTCGGCTTCGGGAGCCACACCTAGACTGGTCGGGTGTCGACCCTCAGTGACCTCGTCCTCGCACAAGGCCGTTCCTCCGAAGCCGACGTCGAGTGGCTGCACCTGCTCGTCGGTGACTGGCAGTTGCTCGCCGACCTGTCCTTCGCCGACATGGTGCTGTGGGTGCCGACCCGCGACGACTCGACCTTCGTCGCCGTCGCCCACGCTCGTCCGTCGTCCGCGGCGACGCTGTTCTACCGCGACATCGTCGGTCAGGAGATCCGCGAGGAGTGGCGTGACCAGGTCACCCAGAGCTTCACGGGCAGCCGGGTCGTCGACTCGGCCGAGCCGGACTGGTACGAGGACACCCCGACCCGGGTCCGTGCGATCCCGGTGCTCCGTCGTCTGACCGCCAAGAGCGCGCAGACCACCGACCGCCCGATCGCCGTCGTGACCCGACACTCCAACCAGGACGAGTCGCGCACGCCGAGCCGTCAGGAACTGAACTTCACCGCGAGCGCGAACGACCTGTTCGGGATGATCGCCACCGGCGACTTCCCGGACCTCGGCGCCCCGGCAGGTCCGCGTCGTGGGGCGCCGCGTGCCAGCGACGGTCTGCTCCGGCTGGACACCGACGGCGTCGTCACCTTCGCCAGCCCGAACGGCCTCAGCGCGTTCAACCGGATGGGCTTCGACGGCGAACTCGAGCGCAAGTCGCTGGCCGAGGTGACGACCGAGCTCCTCGGTGCGCAGCTGGACGTCGACGAGTCCCTGCCGCTCGTGGTCACCGGGCGGGCTCCCTGGCGTGCCGACATCGAGGCGAAGGGCGTCACCGTGACGCTCCGGTCGATCCCGCTGCGTGACCACGGCGAGCGGATCGGGGCGGTCGTCCTCTGCCGCGACGTCACCGAGATGCGCCACCAGGAGCGCGAGCTCATCACGAAGGACGCGACGATCCGTGAGATCCACCACCGCGTCAAGAACAACCTGCAGACCGTCGCGTCCCTGCTCCGCATCCAGGCCCGCCGGACCCACTCGGACGAGGCCCGGACGTCCCTGCAGAACGCGATGCGCCGTGTCGCCGCGATCGCCGTCGTGCACGACACCCTGTCGACGGGCCTCAGCCAGACGGTCGACTTCGACGAGGTGTTCGACTCCGTCCTCAAGCTCGTGACCGAGGTCGCCGCGTCCCACAACACGACGGTCCACCCGAAGAAGACGGGGGAGTTCGGCGTCCTGCCGTCCGAGGCGGCCACCCCGCTCGCCCTCGGGCTCACCGAACTCGTCACGAACGCCGTGGAGCACGGGCTGGACGGACGCGATGGCGAGGTCGAGATCGTCGCGAACCGCCACGAGGACCACCTCGAGATCCAGGTGCGCGACAACGGTGTCGGCCTGCCCGAGGGCAAGGTCGGCTCGGGTCTCGGTACCCAGATCGTCCGCACCCTCATCCAGGGCGAGCTGGGCGGCACCATCGACTGGCACACGCTCACGGGCAGCGGCACCGAGGTCACGATCTCGATCCCGTTCCGCTGGCTGACGGCCGGGACGGCCGCGTAGCGACGCCGATGGCACCACGGCGCCGGGCGCGACGACGCCCGCCGGCCCCGAGGGGCGCGGCGGGCGTCAGACGGTCTCGTGGCCCCGCGGTGTCAGGAGGCGCGGCGGGCGCGGGCAGCGCGGCGCTTGAGCGCGCGACGCTCGTCCTCGCTGAGGCCACCCCAGACGCCCGAGTCCTGGTTGTTCTCGAGTGCGTACTGGAGGCACATCTCGGTCACGGTGCATCGAGCACAGACCGACTTGGCCTTCTCGATCTGGTCGACGGCCGGGCCGGTGTTCCCGACGGGGAAGAAGAGCTCGGGGTCCGCGGTGAGGCAGGCTGCCTGGTCACGCCAATCCATGTGGTGGTGCTCCTTGCGTTAGATGCTCGAACGGCAGGCCGGGGCCGTGACTCGGGGGATCGGGACTCTGCACATGCTCATGTGATGTACGGGAGGCTTCCTGTGGGGAGGAGCCCGCTCGGAGAGAGTTCGACGCCCGCAGAACGCTCGGGGGAGGAGCGTCGAACCACGGGAGACGCACACCACATCGTGCCGTCCAAACGACCTCGAACATCGTTCCATACTGGTATGGCCAAATCAAGGGTTTCACTGCTGGAGGATCGCTGTGCCTGACACCATCCCGGACGACCAGATCGTCCCCCGGGGGCGGCCTGCTGCGCTCCTCGTGCTCGTCGTCGTCGTCGGACTCGAGTTCCTGGCGATGGCAGCGGTGACCGTCTTCCTGCTCGTCGAGCTCCTCACGGCCCCCGCGGCGAGCGTGGCCTCAGCGGTCGCACTGCTCGTGCTGGCCGTCCTCGCGACCCTCTGGCTCGGCGCCATGGTCGTCGGCCTGCGTCGCGGTCGGGCGTGGGTGCGGAGTGGGGTCGTCGTCTGGCAGGTCCTGCAGGGGGCGCTCGCGATCGGTGCGTTCCAGGGCGTGTTCCGCGTCCCGGCCGTCGGCTGGGCGCTGCTCATCCCCGCGCTGCTCGCGATCACCCTGGTGCTCTCGAAGTCGGTGACCGCGGTCCTCGCACGACGCGACTGAGGGAACTGCCGCAGCAGCGCCGCACGAGGACATCGGTGCAGCGCTGTCAGACCAGCCCGAGCTTCTTCCGCAGACTCGCGACGTGGCCGGTGGCCTTCACGTTGTAGAGCGGCAGCTGGACGTCGCCGTCCTCGTCCACGACGATCGTCGACCGGATCGTGCCGGTGACGATCTTGCCGTAGTTGTTCTTCTCGCCCCAGGCGCCGTACGCCCGGTGCACGGCGAGGTCCGGGTCGCTGAGCAGCGGGAAGCTCAGGGCCTGCTCGTGGTGGAACCGCTGCAGGGCCGGCAGGTCGTCCTTGGAGACGCCGAGGACCTCGTACCCGGCAGCCTGCAGGGACGACATGTTGTCGCGGAAGTCACACGCCTCGGTCGTGCACCCGGGGGTGGAGGCGGCGGGGTAGAAGTACACGATGACCTTGCGCCCACGGAGGTCGCCGAGCGCGTGCTCGGTGCCGTCCTGGTCGGGGAGGGTGAAGTCGGGTGCGGTGTCGCCGGCGGCGAGACGGTCGCTCAAGGGGGCTCCTGTTCGTTGGGCGCCCCGAGTGGTCAGGGGCGCGCAGAAGTCATGCTATTGTTGATTCCCGTCGCGGGGCGCACGTCCAAGCGGCCAGACAACTCCACACACGCACCTCTAGCTCAATTGGCAGAGCAACTGACTCTTAATCAGTGGGTTCTCGGTTCAAGTCCGAGGGGGTGCACCACACGAAGACCCCGACCGATCCGGTCGGGGTCTTCTGCGTTCCACGTCGATCGCCGCTGGATCACCGACTGATCCGCGCCACGCCCGAGGCGCGGACGGCCCGCAACGCGCTGGCCGTCGCACCTGTGCAACACGGCAGGCGGGTACTCCGGACCGGAGCACCCGCCTGCCGGGGGTCAGCGCCGCCGCACCCGTCGGAGCCCGACGAGGACCCCGCCCGCGGCCGTCAGGAGCAGTGCCGCCGTGCTGACGGCCAGCAGGCCCGTGCTCCCGGTGAACGCGAGCGCGCCCGCCGTTCTCGTCGCGCCGGCGCTGCTGTCCTCGGACGCCGGGGCTGGCGTGGGGGAGGCGGTGGCGTCGCCGGACTCCCCGGAGTCGCCGGGGAGGTCCGGTTCGACCGGGACGACGCCGAAGCCCGGATCGACGGTACCGGGCGGATCGACGACGTCGTTCCCGGGCAGGATCCCGGCGTCGATCGTGTCGATCCGCTGCACGCCGACCAGCTCGTCGTCAGCGTCCGTGGCCCGCGCGACCGTGGTCTCCGCCGTCCGTCCGTCCGGACTCGCGTCGGAGTCCACCGTCCGGTCCGTCCCGACCAGTGCACGGGTGAACGAGCGGCCCTCGGGGGCGCGGAAGGCGACCGTGTACTCCCCGGGCCGGAGCCCACCGAAGCGGTAGTCGCCGGCGCCGTCGGTCACGGTGGCACGATCCACGGTTCCGCCGTGGTCGTCCGTCCCGGTCAGGCGGACGTCGACACCCGCGATGCCCGGCTCGCCGGGGTCCTGGATGCCGTTGCCGTCCTCGTCGCTCCACACGTGGTCGCCCAGGGCGCCGGCGACGATGCGGATGATCGCCGGGTTCGACAGCACGCCCAGCGACAGGTTCGAGGCGCGCAGGCCGAACCGGTTCGTGTACCGGTCGCCGTCGTGCTGCCCCTCGGTCTGCACGGTGATCCGGTGGGTGACGGTCTGGCCGACGGCGACGGGGGCACCGCGGAGGAGGCGGAAGGCCGTCACGTCGGCGAGGGAGTCCGGACACCCTGCGGTACCGAAGTCCACCTCGGCGCACCAGGTGGTCGACCCGCCGGGCTGGTTCGACGGGTGCGTCCCGTCGAGGTCCACGTCGCCCGCCGGTGCCGCGGTGTACGTGACGGACTCGTCGGCCGCTGCCTCGGGTACGACCGCTGCGGCGAGGCGGACGGAGCCGTTGAAGGACGAGTTCAGGGCGTCCCGGTCGAACGGCAGGACGTCGATCAGGTCGGCGTCCTGGATCGGACTGGCGTCCGTGTTCGTGTAGTCGAGCTGCCACTCGAGGTGGTCGCCCGTGACGACGACCGGTTCGACGGCGGTCTCCTGGACCCCCACTCCGCCGGTGGCGACGATCTGCACGGCGCGCTCTGCCGCGCGGTACCGCTCGTCCGAACGGTCGCTCGGTGAGGCGACGACGACCTCGTTGACGACGGGTGCCGCGGGCGCGGTCTTCGACACTTCGGCGGTGTAGGTGATCGGGGCCACCTCGGTGTTGGGGGCGACGTCGTGGAGGGTCCAGCTGAGACGCTGTCGTCGCTGCCCGTCGGCGTCCGTGATCGTGTCCGTCTCCGGAGCGAGCGATCCACTACCGGCGACGTAGCTGACGTGCAGCGGCAGGACGTCCCGGACGGTGAGGTCGGACGGCTTGCCGTTCGTGTTGCCGTTCGTCAGGGACGGGTAGAGGGCGTAGTCGAGGGTGTTGCCCGCGACGGTGAAACTGGTCGTGTCCGGGGTGTCGGTGGCGTCGTACCCGGCATCGACGACCTTCTTCGTGACCCGTGCGAGGTTCTCCGTGACGAGGACGCTGTCCGACAACCCGCCGGCAGCGAGTTCGGGGTCGGAGGTGACATCGTGGATCCATGGCTGGCCTGCACCGAACCGGAGGTGACCGAAGTCACGGGCTCGGGTGCCGTCAATGACGTCCTTCGTCTCGACGTAGGAGAAGAGGACGGCCGTCGTGCCCCCGCGGACGTCCCCGATGGCGCGGACCGCTCCGACCGCGTCGATGCCGCCTGGAACCTCCTCGGGCTGGTCGTACCACGGCCCGTCGTCGTCGTCGCAGGTCGCCTTGCGTTGGCCCTCCTCGGGGCTGGTCATGTCGTACGCGGCGTACTGCACGGACCCCGCGGTGAGCCCGGAGGACCACGCGACGACCCTGTCGGATCCCAGACGAATGAGCCGCTGTGTGGCGCGGTCGAACGTGTCGCAGAGGACCGCGTCCTCCTGGGGACGGAGGCCGGGGTTCGACGCGCCGACGTCGCTGCGGAGCCTCGTGCCGGGCGTCACCCACGGATCACCCTGCCGCGCCGAGCCGAACGATATCTTGGCGCCCTCGTCCACTCGGTAGAGGTGCTTGTACCCGTTGCCGGCCCCGAACTCGACGATGTTGCGAGTTGCGCGGTTGTCGGCGGCCGGCTCGGATGATCCCGGGAAGTTCGTGGCTCCGCTGATCGAGGTGGTCTGCAGCGGCGAGTAGGTGTTCACCGAGTCCACGCTCGTGCCGGTCGGCGGCATGGGCATCCAGACGGACAGGTAGCCGGAGACGAAGTAGGCGCGGTTCGGCTGCGTCAGCGACCCGGTCAGTCCTGCCGTGGGGAGGTGGGTCGGGTCGGTGTCGGTGCCGGTGATCGTCACCGACACGGGCTGACCGGCACCGTCCTGCACGCAGGCGATCCTGCCGGAGTCTGTGACGCTGTTCCCCGTGCCACCGCGACCACCGGGGAGGTTGCCGAAGCGCCAGTCGGTGACCTCGTTCACGCCGCAGACGGGGTGCCCGCCGTTCCAGAGCACGGCTCCTGAGGGGAGATCGCCGAGGATCTCCGAGAGGTCGTCGGTGAAGGTCATCGGTCCGGCGCTCCGCTCGAAGCCCAACAGGCCCTGTCCTGGAACAACCGGGTCCCAGTCGACGGTGATGGGGTAGACCAGCTGGATGCCGCGGGTCGTGCCGTCCGGACCGAGGACCTCCGTGTTCAGGCGTGAGGCTGTGATGTTCTTGCTGAGGTTGTACCGCGCCGCGGCTGACACCGTCACCGGCGGTGCGGCTGCAGTGATCAGGCCGTTCTCGGCATCATCCGCTGTTCCGGTCGCCACGACGTCGAGCCGGTCACCGTTCCGGAGGTCGCCGGAGAGGTCGAGGACGGCGGGGACGGCGACCGCCTGCCCTTCGGCGACGTCGCCGAGGTTGCACACGAGATCTGTACCCGCGATCGAGGACCCCATTCCCCGGCAGGGGCCGGGGACGCCGGCCCACGAGGTGCCCGCGGGAGCGGTGAGGGTGAAACGCTCGTTCATGCTCGGTCCGCCGCTGGAGTTCATGGTGACGCGGTAGGTGACGGCATCGAGGGTGCGGACGACGCCGTTGGTGGCGCCCGTGTCGGCGCCCGGACCGTCCTCCGGAGTGAAGGGGCCGTTGCCGTCCTTCGCGATCTCGAGGGCCAACCCGATGACCGCCCCGGTGGCGGCGATCGACGGTGGGTCGGTCGAAGTGGCCGCTGCGGCTGCGGCTGCGGTCGGAAGGGTCACGGCGAGGGTGACACCCAGCGCGAGAGCAGCACGCGTCATGGCGCGTGGTTGCATGAGGACTCCGTCTGTTGGTCGGTTCAGGCATCGCAGGTCGATGACTCCGGCGATGATATGCCGACATGAACAGGTGATACGCCCCACATGAACACGAAATACTGAACCGATGTCGGACCCTCGGGTCACTCGAGATCGACGACCCGCTCCTCCCCGAGCACCGGCACGAGCGCGCCCGCCGACACGCTCGCCAGCTCCGCTTCGAGGGCCGCGATCCCGTCCGCCGGCACCCAGAGCTCGAACACCGCCTGTTCGCCGTACGCGGTGTCTCCCGAGGTGGCGTCGTGACGTGCCACCCAGGCTCGCAGGGCGTTGTCGACCCGCCCGGCGTCGGCATGCGGCACCGCGACGCTCACCCTGGTGCGGGCGGCACGTCGGACCACCGTCGCCCGGTCCAGCGCCTCGGACACGGAGGTCGAGTAGGCGCGGACGAGGCCGCCGGCGCCGAGCTTCACCCCACCGAACCACCGGCTGACGACCACCACCACGTCGGTCAGGTCGCGGCGTCGGAGCACCTCGAGCATCGGCACCCCGGCGGTGCCGGAGGGTTCGCCGTCGTCGGAGGAGCGCGCCTGGTCACCCAGGACGCCCGTCACCATCGCGCTGCAGTGGTGCCGTGCGTCCCAGGACCGTCGGCGGACGTCGGCGATCACCGCCTCGGCGGCTGCCGGATCCTGGGCGGGGTGTGCGGTCGTGACGAACCGGGAGCGGGAGACGACGAACTCGTGCTCGACCGGGCCGGCGATGGTCGAGGGGTACCGGCGCGACACCCTTCCGAGGGTAGTCGGGCAGTAGCATGGTGGAGCACGGGGATCGAAGGGGGACGACGATGACGGCATCACTGCCGAAGGGCGGCGTGCTCGATGCGGGTGAACTCGCGCGCCGGCTCAACCTGCTGCTCGACTTCGAGGAGTCGCAGCGCGGCGCCCCCGTGCCCTTCGCCGAGATCGAGCAGTACGTCGACGAGCACGGCGGGTCGCTCTCCCGGGCGAAGTGGACCTACATGGTGTCCGGGGACGGCCGACGCAACAGCGACACCCAGCTCCTCCGACTGCTGGCCGGCTTCTTCGAGGTCGACGACACCTTCCTGCTCGAGGACAGCGACCTGCCCGAACGCATCGGCGCGCAGCTCGCACTCGTCCGGTCGATCCGGTCGGCACGGGTCAGCGGTTTCGCGGCGCGGACGTTCCCGGGGGAGCTCTCCCCGGACGCACTCCGGCGCATCGCCGAGGTCATCGAGCAGGAGTCCCGTCGCGGCGGTGCCGCATGAGCGACCCCCGCGTCCTCGAACGCTTCTGGGAGATGGGTGCCGACGCGGGCTGGACGGGGATCGAGGACGCCGTCGCCGCCGCCGAGCAGCTCGTCGGCAAGCCGATCCGGGTCCGGGAAGAGTCGTTCCTGGCCGACGAGCCGGTGTGCGGCTTCGTGGCGACCCTCGAGCACCAGCACCTCGTGATGATCTCGCCGACACCGTCGCCGACGTTCCGCGCGTTCGTGATCGGGCACGAGCTCGGCCACGTCCTGCACGGGCACCAGGAGTCCGCTCCCCAGGCCGCGGCGATCCGCGCCCTGATCCCGGACCTGCCGCAGTACAAGGTCGAGCGGGCACTGGCCCGGGGCCTGTTCGAGAACGAGTACGAACGGCAGGCGGAGCTCTTCGCGGACCGTCTCGCGCAGCTCATCCGGGGTCACCGCGAGCGTCCCAGCGCGTTCCGCGGAGTCTTCGGGTGATCCTCGCGCTGGTGCAGGCGGTCCTGCTGGTCGTCGGCACGGTCGTGCTGGCGTTCCTGCAGCGCGGCCAGGACCGGACGCTGACGATGACGTTCCTGCTGTTCTCGGCGACGATCGTGGCCGGCGTCGGTCCGCTGTACCGCGCCGTGGACCCGTTGCTCGGTGGTCGGAACGTCCTGACGCTCGTCTGTGACGTGCTCATGGTCCTGGGGACCAGCACGCTGCTCTGGGGTGTCGCGAAGGCCGTCGGGGCAGCGCGCACCTGGATGCGGAACGTCGTCGTCGGCTCGTGCTCGGTCGTCCTCGTGCTGATCGTCCTGGCCTTCGCCACGCTCGACCCGGTCCCGACGACCACCACCTTCATGCTCGCGGTCGGACACCAGCCGACGGCGGCCGTGTACTCGATCGCGCAGACGACCTACCTCGGCCTGGCGCTCGGTGCGACGGGCGTCATCTGCGTCCTGCGCGTCCGGGAGGCCCGCACCGGCCTCGACCGCGTCGGACTCTGGGTGCTCGTGGCCGGCGGGGTGTTCGGTGCCGTCCGCATGGTCGTCGTCGCCGTGATGGACCTGGCGCACGTCGCCGGCCGGATCGACGTCACGCACGCGCTGAGCCTGCCGTACGACGTCACGACCCCCGGAGCCGTCCTGCTCGTCGCCTCCGGCATGCTCCTGCTCGTCGTCGGTCACCGGGTCGGGCAGGGCCGGCGGAGCGCCGCGCTGTCGCGGGCCCTTCGGCGCCTCGAACCCGTCCACGCGCGGCTGGGCACCGACAACGAGTACCCCGACTCGGACGACCCGGCGACCCGGTTGAGCCGCTTGATCGTCGAGGTCAACGACGGCGCACGTCGCAGCCGCCGACCGCTCGACGCCGCGGACCGAGCGGCCCTCGCCGAGGCTGAAGCGGTCCTCGCCACCGCCTGAGCGGAGCTCGCGCACGGGCCCTGAGCTGGGCACGGAGCCCGGCCCGGAACCCGGCTCGGTGAACATCCGGCGCGGATCCCTCGCGGCCCGTCGGGGCCGGCACGCCCCTCGTGTAGGCTCTGTAGCACGTGCTACACATGGTGTGGTCGCGGGTCTCGGCCGGTCGTGGGGGGCGGCCGAGGCCCGGGCGTAGGATCGTCGGGTGCTCGTCTTCGCCGCAGTGGTCCTGTTCGTCGGTGCCGTCTTCAACGTGATCGCCTGGCCGCGCTTCTTCCAGCGGGTCGCGAAGGACACCCGTGCCCGCGACGCCAGTGGCCGTCCGACGACGTTCTGGCGCGTGCACTTCATCCTGATGCTCATCGGGCTCGCGATCGCCGCCGCCTCGGTCGTCGCGGCGGTGCTGCTGCTCGTCTGACGACGGCACCGCACGCCCGTGTGACGGACGGGAGGCCCGTGGCGACGCCGCCACGGGCCTCCCGTCCGTCAACCGCACCGGGGGAACCCGTGCCGTCACGGCACGAGGCCAGCCGCGCTACGAGGCCGCCGGCACGAGGCCGCCGGCACGAGGCCGCCGCGCTACGAGGCCGCCGGCATGAGGCCGCCGCGCTACGACGCCGCCGGCATCGGCGCGCCGAGCGCCGAGCGCAGCGCCATGTCCGCGAGCGACTCGTCCGCGGGGGAGAGCAGGACACGCCAGACGTCCGCCAGTGTGACGAACTCGATGCACACCGCGTCGAAGTCGCACTCCTCGATCCGCCAGCCCAGCACGGCCTCCATCGGCACCGGCAGCAGCGTCTCGCGCTCGTAGCTGGTCTCGGCCGTCACGCGGTCGCGGAACACGCGGACCCGGCAGAGCGCACCACGCCAGGTGTGCTGCAGGTCGAGCGTCGGGAGAACAGGAGAGTCCGGCACCCGCTGATCGTACCTGCGGGTGCCGGACTCGGTCGACCCTGTCCGGGCCGGGCGGTTCCTGAGTGGACAGGGGTCAGGCTGTGCCGTCGTCCCCGTCACGTCGGCGGACCTGGGCGGCCGGGTCGCGGCCGTTCACCGGGTAGGGCCCGGTGACGCCCTGCCGCAGCGAGGCGATGCGCAGGATTCGGTCGCGCTGCAGGAACCAGCCGACGATGAGCAGCGGGATGACGATGACGAGCGACGCGATCGTGTACGTGCCGATCGGGTAGTCGATCGCCATGAGCACGATCACCGCGGCGAGGAAGGCCAGCGTCAGCCATGCCGTGACCGGAGCACCCGGCAGCCGGAACGTCGGTTCCTTCGCGAGCCCCTGCTTGGCCCACTGCCGCAGTTTCATCTGGCAGAGGATGATCGTGCCCCACGCGGTGATGATGCCGAGGCTCGCGATGTTCAGGGCGATCTCGAACGCCTGCCCGGGGACGAAGTAGTTGAGCGCGACGCCGGCGACGGTGAACGCCGCGGTCAGCAGGATGCCGGCGTACGGCACCCCGCCCTTCGACATCTTCGTGGTCCACTTCGGCGCGGAGCCGTTCATGCCCATCGAGTGCAGCGCACGCCCGGTCGAGTAGAGGCCGGCGTTCAGCGAGGACAGTGCGGCGGTCAGCACGACGAAGTTCATGATCGACCCGACGATGACGCCGACGTGCGGGTTGCCGAGCGACGAGAAGAACGTCACGAACGGGCTCTCGCCCTTCTTGTACGCCGTGTAGGGCAGCAGGATCGAGAGCAGCACGATCGAGCCGACGTAGAACACCGCGATGCGGAAGACGACGGAGTTGATGGCGCGGGGGATGACCTTCTCGGTGTCCTGCGTCTCACCGGAGGCGGTGCCGACGAGCTCGATCGCCGCGTAGGCGAACACGACGCCCTGGATCACGAGGACGGCCGGCAGGACGCCGTTCGGCAGGATGCCGCCGTTGTCGCCCCAGATCGAGAAGCCGGTGCGGACCGCTTCGCCGCCGGTCTCCACCGGGAACGCGAAGACCAGCCAGATGATGGCCACCACGAGGAACGCGACCAGGGCGGCGACCTTGATGAGCGCGAACCAGAACTCGAGCTCGCCGAACACCTTCACCGCGACCATGTTCGCCGCCAGGACGACGACCAGGGCGATGAGTGCGAGCAGCCACTGCGGTGCGGCGGTGAACGCCGACCAGTACTTCAGGTAGACCGCGACGGCCGTGGTGTCCACGATCGACGTCATCGCCCAGTTGAGGAAGTACATCCAGCCGGCGGCGTAGGCGAACTTCTCGCCGTAGAACTCCCGCGCGTACGAGATGAACGAGCCCGAGGACGGCCGGTGCAGCACGAGTTCGCCGAGTGCCCGGAGGATGAAGAAGGCGAACACGCCCGCGATCAGGTAGGTGATCGCGAGTGCTGGTCCGGCGTTGTGCAACCGTTCCCCGGCGCCGAGGAAGAGCCCCGTGCCGATGGCGCCACCGATGGCGATCATCTGCAGCTGGCGGGGCTTCAACCCGTGCTGGTAGCCCTCTTGCTCGTGCGAGAAGTCGTTCGCCGGAGCGCGGTCCACGCCCGTGTCGTTCTGCGCTGTCATGGCGAGAACGCTACCGCTGCACGCGCGATGGGAACACTCTGCGCCACGATGGACTGATGGACATCCTCCTCAGACTGCTCGTCGCGATCGGGTTCGCGCTGCTCCTCACGGCGGTGGCGGCCCTGGTCCTGCACCTGGTGTTCCGCGCCCTTGGCCGGCGTGAACGCTGGGCGCTCGCGCTCTCCCGGCGGACGAAACACCCGACCCGCAGCACCCTGCTCGTCGCCCTGCTCTGGACGGCGTTCACGACGAGCGTGCCGAACGACCTCGACCGGTTCCCGTGGCGCGACGACGTCTCGCACGTCTTCCTCATCGTGATGATCGGCGTCGGTTGCTGGCTGGCGTGCGAGCTGGCGATCTTCCTCGAGAGCCTCGGCCTGCACCGGTACCGCGTCGACGTCCCGGACAACCGTGTCGCCCGTCGGGTGCGCACGCAGGTGCTCATCATCCGCCGGCTGACGGTCGCCGTCCTCGTCATCATCGCCGTCGGCGCGATCCTGCTCACCTTCCCCGGGGTGGAGGCCGCGGGCGCCAGCGTCCTCGCCAGCGCCGGTCTGCTGTCGGTGATCGCCGGTCTCGCCGCGCAGTCGATGCTCGGCAACGTCTTCGCGGGCATGCAGCTCGCCTTCTCCGGGTCGATCCGCGTCGACGACGTGGTGGTGGTCAAGGCGCAGTGGGGACGGATCGAGGAAATCACCCTCACGTACGTCGTGGTGCACCTGTGGGACGACCGACGGTTCGTGCTGCCGTCCACGTACTTCACGAGCACGCCGTTCGAGAACTGGACGCGGACGAGCAGTGAGCTCCTCGGTGCCGTCGAGTTCGACCTGGACTGGCGGGTCAGCCCGTCCGACATGCGCGAGGAACTCGACCGGATCCTCGCGACGAGCACGATCTGGGACGGCCGCACCAAGGTCCTGCAGGTCACGGACGCGGTCGGTGGGTTCGTCCGGGTGCGGATCCTGGTCACCGCCCCCGACGCCGGCGGGCTCTTCGACCTGCGCTGCTACGTCCGCGAGGAGATGGTCGAGTGGGTGCAGCGCCACCACCCGGACGCGCTCCCGCTGCAGCGCGTGCAGCTCACGGAGCCGACCCGCACGCCGCCGACCAAGCGCAGTGCTCGGAACGAGTCGGACTCGCAGCTCTTCGGCGAGGGCGACGAACGCTCCGCCCTCTTCACCGGGCCGATCCAGACGTCCGGCATCCGCGCCGACGAGGTCCCGCCCGATCCCCGAGCCCGGTAGGCACGCCGACCCGTGCCGCAGACGGACGGGAGGCCCGGTACCAGCTGGTACCGGGCCTCCCGTCTTCGTCCGTGGTCGCGTCGCGACCGCGGTGGGGGACTAGCGCTGCTTCGACTTCACCGCACGGTCGTCCTCGACGACCGTCCCGACCGCCACGATCGTCGTCGCGAGCCAGGCCACCCAGGTCAGGGCGAGCCGCCAGTCGCGCGGTCCGCGCCTGGACGTCTGCAGCACGCTGTAGCCGCTGATGAGCGAGCCCCACACCGCACCACTGAACATGAACTTCCGCACGGGTTCCTCCTCTTGGTCGTCCTCGCCACGTTACCGGGCGCTACATTGGAGCGCCGCCGGGCGCACAGGGACCTCCGGCACCGAACGAGGAGCCACATCGTGCGCCAAGCAGTCATCGGAGCCGTCCTGCTCGCCGTCGGGGCGGTGTGTGTCGCCCTCGGCCTGTTGCCGCTGCCGGAACTCGGGGCCCTCGCCGCCCGGGTGCTGCCGGTCCTGGGCTTCGTCCTCGGCCTGACGATCGTCTCCGAACTCGCCGCGGACGCCGGCGTCTTCGACCGGCTGGCCGACGTCGCCGCCCGTGTCGGCGGCGGCCGGACCATCGGGCTGTGGGGCGCCGTCGTCGTCCTCGCCGTGGTGTGCACGGTCTTCCTGTCGATCGACACCACCGCGGTGCTGCTCACCCCGATCGTCATCACGCTCGCGCGCCGGGTGGGGTTGCCACCGATGCCGTTCGCGCTGACCACCGTGTGGCTCGCGAACACCGCGTCCCTGCTGCTGCCGGTGTCGAACCTCACGAACCTGCTCGCCGTCGACAAGATCGGGCTCGACGGGCCGCTGCCGTTCGCCGGCCTGATGGTGTGGGCCGCCCTCGCCGGGGTCGTCGTGCCGTGTGCGGTGCTGCTCGTCGTGTTCCGCCGGTCGCTGTTCGGCCGGTACACGCCGGTCGGACTGCGGAAGGCATCCGACCCGGTGTTCTTCTGGGCGGCGTCCGCGGTGCTCGTGGCCCTCGTCGTCGCGCTGACCGCCGGGGTCGAGGTCTGGGTGGCCGCGGTCGCCGCCGCGGTCCTGCTCGTCGTCGTCGCCGCGTTCCGGGCGCCGTCCGAGCTCAAGCCGTCCCGGGTGCCGTGGTCGACGCTCGTCTTCGCCGCCGGACTCTTCGTCGTCGTCGAGACCCTGCACGCCACCGGCGTCACCGACCCGATCGTGCACGCCCTCGGCGGCGGCACGGGCAGCGGCTCCCTGCTGCTCCTCGGCGGTGCGGGCGCGGTCGCCGCGAACGCGATCGACAACCTGCCCGCCTACCTGGTGCTCGAGCCGGCGGCGGGGCACGAGGCCCTGCGGTACGCGGCCCTGCTCGTCGGCGTCAACGCGGGCTGCCTGATCACGCCGTGGGCCTCGCTCGCGACGCTGCTGTGGCACGCCCGACTGACGGCCGAGGGCATCCACCTGTCGTGGGGTCGCTACATCGCGCTCGGCTGCATCGTGGCGCCGCTCACCGTCGTCGCCGGCGTGTTCGCGCTCGCGATCTGATCCCGGCCGGGCCGGGCCTCACAGCCCCCGGGCCGGGCTGGGGCTCACAGCCAGTCGCGGTGCTTGAACGACCGGTAGAGCAGCAGCGACGACGCCACGGTGAGCGCGATCGACGCCCACAGCCCGCTCCAGGCCCCCTCGCCGGGGAACTTCACGTTCTGCCCGAAGAAGCTCGTGATGCCGGTCGGGATCGCGATGATCGCCGCCCAGCTCGTCACCTTCTTCATCACGGTGTTCTGCCGGTTCGACGCCAGGTTGAGGTTCGTGTCGAGGACGCTCGACACCGCGTCCCGCTGCTGGTCGACCGAGTCGGCGATCGACACCAGGTGGTCCTCGACGTCCCGGAAGTAGGGACGGACGCCGTCGATGATCGTCTCGGCGTCGCCGTGCAGCAGTGAACCGACGCTGTCCCGGGTCGGGACGACCAGCCGGCGGAGCACCCCGAGCGCCTTGCGCAGGCGGAACGAGCGGCGCTGGATCTGCTGCTCGCGCGGGTCGCCGGTCTCGAACAGGTCGTCCTCGAGTGCGTCGATGTCCCGCTCGATGGTCTCGAGGACGCTCGTGGCGTGGTCGACGACGGCGTCGAGCAGCCCCCAGAGCAGCCAGGGCACACCGTGGTCGGCCAGGTCGCTGTTCGCGTCCCACCGGCGCTGGACGGCCGCGGTGTCGAAGTCGGCGGCGTGGATCGTGACGAGGGCGTGCTTCGTGACGAAGGCCTTCACCTCGTGGGTGACGATCGCGCCGTCCTTCCCCGGACCGTGGGCGTCGTAGACCACCAGGAACAGGCTGTCCCGGTACCGGTCGAGCTTCGGCCGCTGCCCGCTCTCCACCGCGTCCTCCACCGCGAGGGCATGGATGCCGAGTTCTTCCTGGACCTGTTCGAGGTCCGAGGGCTGCGGATCGGTGAAGTCGATCCAGACGAAGGCACCGTCGCGGGCGACGAGGTCCGAGACCTGCTCCACGGGGAAGTCCCGCTCCGCCGACGAACCGTCCTGCCAGCAGCGCGTGCTCACCATGGGGCGAGCCTAGTGACGGTGCGCTGCGTGCCGGACCCGGCCCCGGGCCTCCCGGTCGGGCACGGGTGAACGTCCCCTCAGCCCGGCCACCCGCGCGCTGGTAGTTTCGGTGCCGACGCCCCGGCAGGCCGCCGGGCAGGAACGGAGCACCCGCCACCCATGCCCGCAGACCGCACCGACAGCACGCGCTACGCCTTCGTCGTCGCCTCCAACCGCCTCCCCGTGGACCGCGTCGTCGAGGACGACGGAACCGAGGGCTGGCGGCACTCGCCGGGCGGCCTCGTCACCGCACTCGAGCCGGTGATGCGGGCGAACGACGGAGCCTGGGTCGGATGGGTCGGGCAGCCGGACGTCACCGTCGAGCCGTTCGACAACGAGGGCATCCACATCGTCCCGGTGCCGCTCAGCGCCGACGACGTGCAGGAGTACTACGAGGGCTTCAGCAACGACACGCTCTGGCCGCTCTACCACGACGTCATCGAGCACCCGAGCTACCACCGTGACTGGTGGAACGCCTACAAGCGCGTGAACCAGCGCTTCGCCGAGCAGATCGCCGAGATCGTCGAGCAGGACGGCATCGTCTGGGTGCAGGACTACCAGCTGCAGCTCGTGCCGGCGCTGCTCCGTGCGCTCCGTCCCGACCTGACCATCGGCTTCTTCAACCACATCCCGTTCCCGCCGGTCGGCATCTACGCGCAGCTGCCGTGGCGCGCCCAGATCCTCGACGGCCTGCTCGGCGCCGACGTGATCGGGTTCCAGCGCCAGGACGACGCCAGCGACTTCCTCCGCGCGGTCCGGCACATCAAGGGCTACACGACCAAGGGCTCCACGGTGGACGTGCCCGTCGACGACCCGAAGGCGCCGCGCAGCCGCAAGGGCATCACGGTCCGGCACGTCGAGGCCCGCCACTTCCCGATCTCGATCGACGCCGAGAGCTTCGAGGAGATCGCCCGGCGACCCGAGGTGCAGCAGCGCGCCAAGGAGATCCGTGACGGTCTCGGCAACCCGAAGACCGTCCTGCTCGGTGTCGACCGACTCGACTACACCAAGGGGATCCGGCACCGCATCAAGGCGTTCGGCGAACTGGTGGAGGACGGCCGGCTGGCGGTCGAGGACGCCGCGCTCATCCAGGTCGCCAGCCCGAGCCGCGAAAGGGTCGACACGTACCGGATGCTCCGCGACGAGATCGAGCTCAGCGTCGGTCGCATCAACGGCGACCTCGGCGTGATCGGCCACCAGCCGATCTCGTACCTGCACCACGGGTACCCGAGAGAGGAGATGGTCGCGCTGTACCTGGCGGCCGACATCATGCTCGTCACCGCCCTCCGCGACGGCATGAACCTCGTCGCGAAGGAGTACGTCGCGTCCCGCCACGACAACGACGGCGTCCTGATCCTGTCCGAGTTCGCCGGAGCCGCCGACGAGCTCAAGCAGGCCGTGATCGTCAACCCGCACGACATCGGGGCGCTCAAGGACTCGATCCAGCGCGCCATCGAGATGCCGCGTCGGGAGCGTTCGACCCGGATGCGTGCGCTCCGCAAGCGCGTGAAGGACAACGACGTGGCCCGGTGGTCGCGCTCGTTCCTCGAAGCCCTCGACCGGCACGCCCCCAAGGGCGCCCAGATCGACCCGGAGTCGGTCGAGCAGGGCGAGCCGCACCGCGAGGCGCAGACCGACGGCACGTCGATCTTCGACCAGGACGCACAGAAGGCGCGCGCCGCCGAGGACACCCGGGAGGACCGTGATGCTTGACCAGACGACGGACGGCGGTCTCGTGGCGGCCCTCGAGACGCTCGCGGCTGCGCCGCGACTGCTCGTGGCGCTCGACTTCGACGGCACGCTCGCGCCCTTCGCCGACGACCCGTCCCAGGTCGGCGCGCTGCCCGGCAGCTGGGCGGCGGTCCTGACCCTGCAACGGGCCCGGGACACCGAGGTCGTGCTCGTCTCCGGGCGACCGCTCGGCAGTCTGGCCGCGGTGTCGCACGCGCCCGAGGGCATGGCGCTGATCGGTTCGCACGGCGTCGAGTGGCGGGTCGACGGCCACGACGCGGACGCCCTGACCCCGGACGAGACCGCCCGGGTGGCCCGCATCGGTGCGGCGCTCGACGAGGTCGGTGCCCGGCACCCGGGTGTCGTCATCGAGCACAAGCCCGCCGGCCACGGCGTGCACACCCGACGGGTGAGCGCCGACGAGGCTGCGGCCACGAACGCCGAGGCCAGCCGGGCGGCGCACGACGCCGACCCCGACGTGCTCGAGCGCGGTGGCAAGGACATCCTCGAGTTCGCCGTGCGCCACGTCACCAAGGGCGACGCGATCGAGCGCCTGCGTGCCCTCCGCGGTGCCGACGCGGTGTTCTTCGCGGGTGACGACGTCACGGACGAGGACGCCTTCCGGGTGCTCCACGACGGCGACGTCGGCGTGAAGGTGGGGGAGGGGGAGACCCTCGCCGCCCACCGGGTCGCCGACCCGGCGGCGCTGACCGACGTCCTGAAGCAGCTGGCGCGGGCGCGGGCGACCCGCTGACCCGGCCACGGGCCTCCTGTCGGGCCGGTCCGTGCGACCGGTATCTCGGAGGATCATCAGGCAGAACAGCATGCGGACGCATGGTGTTGCGCCATTGGTATCCCAAACGGTCCTAGACTCTGGACATGCCTGACATCGACGTGAAGCCGCGCAGCAGGGTCGTCACCGACGGGATCGAAGCAACCACTTCGCGTGGCATGCTGCGGGCCGTCGGGATGGGCGACGAGGACTGGGAGAAGCCGCAGATCGGCATCGCCTCGTCCTGGAACGAGATCACCCCCTGCAACCTGTCCCTCGACCGACTCGCCCAGGGCGCCAAGGAAGGCGTGCACGGCGGCGGCGGCTACCCGCTGCAGTTCGGCACCATCTCGGTGTCCGACGGCATCTCGATGGGCCACGAGGGCATGCACTTCTCCCTCGTCTCGCGTGAGGTCATCGCGGACAGCGTCGAGACCGTCGTGAACGCCGAGCGCCTCGACGGCACGGTCCTGCTCGCCGGCTGCGACAAGTCGCTCCCCGGCATGCTGATGGCCGCCGCGCGCCTCGACCTGGCGAGCGTCTTCCTGTACGCGGGCTCGGTCATGCCGGGCTACGTGAAGCAGGCCGACGGCTCGATGAAGGAAGTCACGATCATCGACTCCTTCGAGGGCGTCGGCGCCTGCAAGGCCGGCACCATGAGCGAGGCCGAGCTCAAGAAGATCGAGTGTGCGATCGTCCCCGGCGAAGGTGCCTGTGGCGGGATGTACACCGCGAACACCATGGCGAGCCTGGCCGAGGCGCTGGGCATGTCGCTGCCCGGGTCCGCCGCGCCGCCCAGCGCCGACCGTCGCCGCGACTACTACGCGCACCGGTCCGGCGAAGCCGTCGTGAACATGCTCCGCCTGGGCCTGACCGCCCGCGACGTCCTGACGCGCGAGGCGTTCGAGAACGCGATCACCGTGCTCATGGCGCTCGGTGGCTCGACGAACGCGGTGCTGCACCTGCTCGCGATCGCGCACGAGGCCGAGGTCGAACTGTCCCTCGACGACTTCAACCGCATCGGCTCGAAGGTCCCGCACCTGGCCGACATGAAGCCCTTCGGACGCTTCGTGATGAAGGACATCGACCAGCAGGGTGGCATCCCGGTGGTCATGAAGGCGCTGCTCGACGCGGGCCTGCTGCACGGCGAGTGCATGACCGTGACCGGCAAGACCGTCGCCGAGAACCTGGCCGAGATCGACCCGCCGGAGCTCGACGGCGAGGTCTTCCGGAAGATCGACAACCCGATCCACGCCACCGGTGGCCTGACGATCCTGCAGGGCTCGTTCGCTCCCGAGGGCGCCGTCGTGAAGACCGCCGGCTTCGACGCCGACGTGTTCGAGGGCCCGGCCCGGGTGTTCGACCGTGAGCGTGCCGCGATGGACGCCCTCACCGAGGGACGCATCCAGAAGGGCGACGTCATCGTCATCCGCTACGAGGGCCCCAAGGGCGGCCCGGGCATGCGCGAGATGCTGGCCATCACCGCAGCCATCAAGGGCGCGGGCCTCGGCAAGGATGTACTACTCTTGACCGACGGTCGATTCTCAGGCGGCACAACCGGCCTCTGCATCGGCCAC
The DNA here is from genome assembly GCF_030407555.1 of Curtobacterium sp. APC 4022. Lineage (NCBI taxonomy): Bacteria > Bacillati > Actinomycetota > Actinomycetes > Micrococcales > Microbacteriaceae > Curtobacterium > Curtobacterium sp. APC 4022. Next base: position 11,001 of record NZ_JASDDD010000036.1, on the reverse strand, counting down.
ATCGCACCGGAAGCCGTGGACGCAGGTCCAGTGGCGTTCGTGCGCGATGGCGACCGCATCCGTGTCGACATCCCCGCTCGCTCGCTCGACCTACTGGTCGACCCCGCCGAGTTGGAAGCCCGCCGTGACGGCTGGGCCCCGCTGCCCCCGCGCTACACCCGCGGAGTCCTCGCGAAGTACGCCAAGCTCGTCCAGTCCGCTGCCCTCGGCGCGGTCACGGGCTGACGTCGACACCCGCACCATCGCCATCCCTCCAGGCAAGGAACCCTTCATGCCCACGGAAGCCACACCGCGCTCCGCTGCCGGAGCCCGTCGATCGCCCGAGGTCCTGACCGGCTCGGGCGCCGTCCTCCGCACGCTCGAGCACCTCGGGATCACCGACGTCTTCGGTCTGCCCGGCGGCGCGATCATCCCGTTCTACGACGAGCTCATGGCGTCGACGACGATCCGCCACATCCTGGTCCGTCACGAGCAGGGCGCCGGTCACGCCGCCGAGGGCTACGCGTCCTCGTCCGGCAAGGTCGGTGTCGCGATCGCCACGTCCGGTCCCGGCGCGACGAACCTCGTCACCGCCATCGCCGACGCCTACATGGACTCGGTGCCGTTCATCGCGATCACCGGCCAGGTGTTCTCGACGCTGATGGGCACCGACGCGTTCCAGGAAGCCGACATCGTCGGCATCACGATGCCGATCACGAAGCACTCCTTCCTGGTCACGAAGCCCGAGGACGTCCCGGCGACCCTCGCGGCGGCGCACCTCATCGCGACGACCGGACGACCCGGCCCGGTGCTGGTGGACATCACGAAGGACGCCCAGCAGAAGTCGGCGCCGTACATCTGGCCGCCGAAGCTCGACCTGCCGGGCTACCGCCCGGTGACGAAGGCGCACGGCAAGCAGATCACCGCGGCGGCGCAGCTCCTCGCCGAGTCGTCGCGCCCGGTGCTCTACGTCGGCGGCGGCGTGATCCGCTCCGGCGCCTCCGCCGAGCTCCTGGCGTTCGCCGAGGCCACCGGCGCCCCGGTCGTCACGACGCTGATGGCCCGCGGTGCCTTCCCCGACTCGCACGCGCAGCACCTCGGCATGCCCGGCATGCACGGCACGGTGCCCGCGGTCCTCGGGCTGCAGGAGAGCGACCTCATCATCGCGCTCGGCGCCCGCTTCGACGACCGCGTGACCGGCAAGGTCGACGACTTCGCCCCGGACGCCAAGGTCGTGCACGTCGACATCGACCCGGCCGAGATCTCGAAGATCCGCTACGCCGACGTCCCGATCGTCGGCGACGCGAAAGAGGTGCTCGTCGACCTGGTGGCGGCGTGGGCCGACGTGCCGGTCGACCAGCGGGCCTCCACGGCCGACTGGTGGGCGCACCTCAACCAGCTGCTCGAGGACTTCCCGCTCGGGTACACCGAGCCGACCGACGGGCTGCTCGCCCCGCAGGCGATCATCAAGCGCATCGGCGAGATGACCGGACCGGAGGGCGTCTTCGCCTCGGGCGTCGGCCAGCACCAGATGTGGTCGGCGCAGTTCATCCAGTACGAGCGTCCGAACGCCTGGCTCAACTCCGGCGGCGCCGGCACGATGGGCTACTCGGTCCCGGCCGCGATGGGCGCCAAGGTGGCCCAGCCCGACCGCGTCGTCTGGGCCATCGACGGTGACGGCTGCTTCCAGATGACCAACCAGGAACTCGCGACCTGCGTCATCAACGACATCCCGATCAAGGTCGCGATCATCAACAACTCGTCGCTCGGCATGGTGCGCCAGTGGCAGACGCTGTTCTACGACGGCCGCCACTCGTTCACCGACCTGCAGACCGGCCACGGCACCCGTCGGGTCCCGGACTTCGTGAAGCTCGCCGACGCCTACGGTGCGCTCGGGATCCGGGTCGAGAAGCCGGAGGAGGTCGACGCGGCGATCCAGCTCGCGCTCGACACCAACGACCGCCCGGTCGTCATCGACTTCGTGGTCAGCCGCGACTCGATGGTCTGGCCGATGGTCCCGCAGGGGATCGGCAACTCGTCCATCCAGTACGCCCGCGACCTCGCCCCGACGTGGGACGACGAGGACGCCGACATGACGGGGGAGCCCGCATGAGCCACGTCCTGTCCCTCCTGGTCGAGGACAAGCCGGGTCTGCTGACCCGTGTCGCCGGGCTCTTCGCCCGTCGCGGCTTCAACATCGAGTCCCTGGCCGTCGGCAACACCGAGGTGGACGGCCTGAGCCGCATCACCGTGGTGGTCGACGTCGAGGACCTCCCGCTCGAGCAGGTGACGAAGCAGCTCAACAAGCTCGTCAACGTCATCAAGATCGTGGAGCTCGACTTCCCCCAGTCGGTGCAGCGCGAACACATGCTCGTCAAGGTGCGGGTCGACAACCAGACCCGGTCCGCGGTGCTCGACGCCGTGACGCTCTTCCGGGCGCAGGTCGTCGACGTCGCCACCGACTCGCTCGTCGTCGAGGTGACCGGTGATCCCGGCAAGATCCAGGCGATCCTGCGCGTGCTCGAGCCCTACGGCATCAAGGAGCTGGCGCGCGCCGGGCTCCTGGGCATGGGCCGTGGACCGAAGAGCATCACCGACCGAGTGCGCTGAGCACCGGCCGCCCCAGACACCCCACAACCAAGGAGACCACGCACCGTGACTGACATCGTGTACGACGCTGACGCCGACCTGAGCCTCATCCAGGGCAAGAAGGTCGCCGTCATCGGCTACGGCTCGCAGGGCCACGCCCACGCCCTGAACCTCCGCGACTCCGGCGTCGAGGTCAAGATCGGCCTCAAGGAGGGCTCGAAGAGCCGCCAGAAGGCCGAAGAGGCCGGCTTCGAGGTCCACACGCCCGCCGAGGCCACCAAGTGGGCCGACGTCGTCGTCATCCTCGCGCCGGACCAGGTCCAGCGCATCGTCTACAAGGACGACATCGCCCCGAACCTCAAGCAGGGCGCGACCCTCGTCTTCGGCCACGGCTTCAACATCCGCTTCGGCTACATCGAGGCCCCCGAGGGCGTCGACGTGTCGCTCGTCGCCCCGAAGGGCCCGGGCCACACGGTCCGTCGCGAGTACGAAGCCGGCCGTGGCGTCCCCGTCATCGTCGCGGTCGAGGTCGACGCCTCCGGCAGCGCGTGGGACCTCGCCTGGTCGTACTCGAAGGCCATCGGCGGTCTCCGCTCCGGCGGCATCAAGACGACCTTCACCGAGGAGACCGAGACCGACCTGTTCGGTGAGCAGGCCGTCCTCTGCGGTGGTACCTCCCAGCTCATCCAGTACGGCTTCGAGACCCTGGTCGAGGCCGGCTACCAGCCGCAGATCGCCTACTTCGAGGTCCTGCACGAGCTCAAGCTCATCGTCGACCTGATCTGGGAGGGCGGCCTCACCAAGCAGCGCTGGTCGATCTCCGACACGGCCGAGTTCGGCGACTACGTCTCCGGCCCGCGCGTGATCTCGCCCGAGGTCAAGGAGAACATGAAGGCCGTCCTCGCGGACATCCAGAACGGTGCCTTCGCGAAGCGCTTCATCGAGGACCAGGACGCCGGCGCGCCGGAGTTCACCGCCCTCCGCGAGAAGGGCGAGGGTCACCCGGTCGAGGCGACCGGCCGTGAGCTCCGCAAGCTCTTCGCGTGGAAGCAGGGCGACTCGGACTACGTCGACGGTTCGGCCGCGCGGTAGGCTGCCTGAGACAAGCTCGACCCGCGAGGCGGCGGTGCACTGCACCGCCGCCTCTCGATGTGACCCGGACACCATGCAGCAGCTCCTCCACCACACGGACGTCTCCCGACGGCGTCCGCGCAGCGCGGCGACGCGCGTCGTCGTCGACCCCACCGGCCCGTCCACGGGGTGGCGTGGGTGCACCGATCGTCGTGGGATGATCGTCTGATGGCGGTGACGAGACGAGCGGTCCACATCGGCGCCGGCAAGATCGGGCGTGGGTTCGTGGGCCAGTTCCTCGTGTCGAGCGGCTACGACCTCACCTTCGTCGACGTCGACGAGCGCGTGGTCTCGGCCCTGAACGAAGCCGGGCGCTTCGTGGTGCACGAGGTCGGCGAGATGCCGGTCGAGCACCTCGTGGCCGGGTTCCGTGCGCTGAACAGCAAGACCGACCGGGAACGCGTCGTGCAGGCGATCGCCGACGCCGACGTCGTCACCACGGCGGTCGGGGCGCGCACCCTGCCCCTCGTGGCCCCGCTCATCGCCGAGGGGCTCGCGGCACGCCCGCTGGACCGCGGCGACGTCACGATCGTCGCCTGCGAGAACGCGTTCAACGCCACGGACTCCCTGCACGCCAGCATCCGCCGCGCGCCGATCCTCGAGGACCGCGACATCGCCGCGGTGTTCGCGAACTGTGCGATCGACCGCATCGTCCCGGACCAGTCCGGGGTGCTCGGGCAGTCCGGGGGCCTCGACGTCGTCCTCGAGCCCTTCTACGAGTGGGTCATCGAACGCACGCCGTTCGCCGGGACCGGCTCGGAGCCTCCCGTCATCGACGGCGTGACCTGGGTCGACGACCTGCAGCCGTTCGTCGAGCGCAAGCTCTACACGGTGAACACGGCCCACGGGGCGGCCGCCTACCACGGGTGGGTCCGGGGGATCCGGCTCATCCGGGAGGGCCTCCAGGACCCCGACGTGCGGGCGGAGGTCGACGGCGTGCTCGCGGAGACCACCGCGCTGCTCGTCGCGAAGCACGGGTTCGACCCGGCGGAACACGCCCGGTACGTCGCGGCGAACCTCACCCGCATCGCCAACCCCCTGCTGCCCGACACGACCCGTCGGGTCGGTCGCAACCCGCTCCGGAAGCTCGGCCGTCGCGAACGGTTCATCGGCCCCGCCGCGCAGCTCGCCGAACGCGGTCTGCCCGTCGACCACCTGATCGGCGCCGTCCGGGTCGCGCTCGAGTTCGACGACCAGGACGACCCGGAGTCGATCGAGCTGCACGCGCTGCTCCGCTCCGGGGCCACTGCGCACGCCCTCACCGAGATCCTGACCGGGCTCATGGAGGGACACCCGCTGTTCCCGGCCGTCCGTGACGTCGTCGCCGGGGTGCTCGAGACCCAGCCCGCCCAGGCATGAGCCGCGACCCTCGTAGGATCGACGGCATGACCGAGACCCGCGAACCGGACGACGACGCCGCCCTGTCGTGGGGCGACGCGGACGACGCGACCCACGTCGACGCCGCCCACAACCCGATCGCCGTCAAGGAACGCGACACCCGCGACCCCGACGCGCCCGAGACGTCCGGTGCCCTGATCGGGTTCGGGGTCTTCGGCGGGCTGTACCTGCTCTACACGGTCGCCTGGCTGCTGACCGCTTCGACGAGCTACCTGATGACGACCGACGCGGTCCTGTCCGGGTTCGTCACGCTGCTCCGCTTCCTGGCGATCGTCGCGCCGGCGCTCTGGTTCGCCGTCGTGATCTGGGTCGCCCGCACGCGCTCCACCCGCACCCGGCTGCTCTGGATGCTGCTCGGCGCGGTGGTGCTCTTCCCGTGGCCGTTCCTGCTGACGCGGAGCTTCGGGTGACCGCCGTCGAGCGTCCCGCCGCCGGGGCCACTTCCGCGCGGTCGCTGGTCGGGCGCATCGTCGTCTGGGTGGTCTTCGCGGTGCTGTTCGCCTACATGACGGCGCAGAGCGTCGGCAACCTCGTGGTGATCACGGACAAGCTGCAGAAGTTCAACGAGTTCGTCGGCTCGGCCGGTGGCGCGTCGCTGAAGCGCCCGGTGCCGTGGGTGTGGCTGGTCCTCGACGTGGTGGTCCCGCCGCTCGCGTACGCCGTCGGTGTGTGGGTGACCCGCCGGTCCACGGCCGTCGTGACCGTCGCGGTGCTCGTCGTGGCCTTCGCCGGTGCGGGGGCACTCTGGCTCACGCTGCAGCTCTACGTGCCGAGCCTCGTCGACCTCTGACCTGCCTCCCGGCGTCGTAACCGGGTCCGGCCGTCGATAGGGTGGTGGTACACCACCCGTCTCGTGTGAGGAACAGCAGTCGTGTCGAAGCCGGTCGTCTTGATCGCCGAAGAACTCTCGCCCGCCACCGTCGACGCCCTCGGGCCCGACTTCGAGATCAGGAACGTGGACGGCACTGACCGTCCAGCCCTGCTCGCCGCGCTGTCCGACGCGCACGCGATCCTGGTGCGCTCCGCCACCAGGGTCGACGCGGAGGCGATCGCCGCGGCTCCCGAGCTCAAGGTCATCGCCCGCGCCGGTGTCGGCCTGGACAACGTCGACATCAAGGCGGCGACGTCCGCCGGCGTGATGGTCGTCAACGCGCCGACGTCGAACATCATCTCGGCGGCCGAGCTGACCGTGGGCCACATCCTGTCGCTCGCGCGGCACATCCCGGCGGCGCACGCGTCGCTCGCGGCCGGCGCGTGGAAGCGGTCGTCGTACACCGGCGTCGAGCTCTACGAGAAGACGGTCGGCATCATCGGCCTCGGCCGCATCGGCGCGCTGATCACCCAGCGCCTGCAGGCGTTCGGCGTCTCGGTCATCGCGTACGACCCCTACGTCACCTCGGCGCGCGCCCAGCAGCTCGGTGTCGAGCTGGTCTCGCTCGAGGACCTGCTCCGCCGCGCGGACTTCACGACGATCCACATGCCGAAGACGCCCGAGACGGTCGGCATGATCTCCGACGACCAGTTCGCGCTGATGAAGCCGACCGCCTTCGTGGTCAACGTCGCGCGCGGTGGCCTGATCGACGAGGACGCGCTGCACCGTGCGCTCACCTCGAACACCATCGCCGGTGCCGGCCTCGACGTCTTCGTGTCGGAGCCGCCGAAGGACTCGCCGCTCGTGTCGCTCCCGAACGTCGTCGTGACCCCGCACCTCGGTGCCTCCACCGACGAAGCGCAGGAGAAGGCCGGCGTCGCGGTCGCGAAGTCGGTCCGGCTGGCCCTCGGCGGCGAACTCGTCCCGGACGCGGTCAACGTCGCCGGCGGTGTCATCGACCCCTACGTCCGCCCGGGCATCCCGCTCGTCGAGAAGCTCGGCCAGGTCTTCACGGCGATGGCGACCTCGCCGGTCACGAGCATCGACGTCGAGGTGCACGGCGAGCTCGCGGCGTACGACGTCAGCGTGCTCAAGCTCGCCGCGCTGAAGGGCGTCTTCACCGACGTCGTCAGCGACCAGGTCTCCTACGTCAACGCCCCGCTCATCGCGGAGCAGCGCGGGGTCACCGTCCGCCTCATCACGGACGCCGACAGCCCGGAGTACCGCAACCTCCTCACCATCCGCGGGGCACAGTCGGACGGCCCGGCGATCAGCGTCTCCGGCACCCTCACCGGCCCGAAGCAGGTCGAGAAGCTCGTCGAGATCAACGGCTACGACGTCGAGGTGGCGCTCGACAAGCACCACGTCGTGATGGCCTACACGGACCGCCCGGGCATCGTCGCGGTGTACGGCAAGGAGTTCGGCGAGGCGGGGATCAACATCGCCGCCATGCAGATCGCCCGCCAGTCGGCCGGTGGCGAAGCGCTCAGCGTGCTGACCGTCGACTCGCCGGTGCCGGACGACGTCCTCGAGCACGTCCGTTCCACGATCGACGCGGCCTCGCTGCGTGAGATCGACATCACGCTCTAGGAGACCCCCATGTCGCAGACGCTCAAGTTGGCGGTCATCCGTGGCGACGGCATCGGCCCCGAGGTCGTCGACGAAGCGCTGAAGGTCCTGCACGCGGTGGCCGACGGCGAGCTCGACGTGCAGGAGACCCCGTTCTCGCTGGGGGCCGAGCGCTTCCTGGCGACCGGCGACGTCCTCACCGAGGACGACATGGCCGCCCTGGCCGAGCACGACGCGATCCTGCTCGGCGCCGTCGGTGGTGACCCCCGCGACCCGCGGCTGGCCGGCGGCATCATCGAGCGCGGCCTGCTGCTGAAGCTCCGGTTCGCGTTCGACCACTACGTGAACCTGCGACCGACGAAGGTGCACGCGGCGGTCGAGTCACCGCTGTCCGACCCGGGCGAGGTCGACTTCGTCGTCGTCCGTGAGGGCACCGAGGGCCCGTACGTCGGCAACGGCGGTGCGATCCGGGTCGACACCCCGCACGAGATCGCCACCGAGGTCTCGATCAACACCGCCCACGGTGTCGAGCGGGTCGTCCGGTACGCGTTCGACCTGGCGATGCGACGCCCCCGGAAGCACCTGACCCTCGTGCACAAGACCAACGTGCTGGTCCACGCCGGTTCGCTCTGGCAGCGCACGGTCGCCGCGGTCGCCGTCGAGTACCCGGACGTGACGGTCGACTACCAGCACGTCGACGCCGTGACGATCCACATGGTGCGCGAGCCGTCCCGCTTCGACGTCATCGTCACCGACAACCTGTTCGGCGACATCATCACCGACCTGGCCGGTGCGATCAGCGGCGGCATCGGTCTCGCGGCCTCGGGCAACCTGAACCCGGACGCCACCTTCCCCAGCATGTTCGAGCCGGTCCACGGGTCCGCGCCGGACATCGCCGGCCAGCAGCTGGCCGACCCGACCGCCGCGGTCCTCTCCGTCGCCCTGCTGCTCGACCACGTCGGTCGCGCGGACCTGGCGGCAGCGGTGACCCGGGCGGTGGAGGCCGACCTCGCCGACCGGGGCACCACCCGACGGTCGACCGCCGAGATCGGCGACGCCATCGCCGGGGCCGCGGTCGCCGCACGCACCACCACGGCCTGACAGGAGTCACCCGCATGAGCGACAGCACCACCGAGACCACCGACACCTTCGCCCTCGACTTCTCGACGACGCCGTCCCCGGAGCGCCGCGCAGCCGCCGAGCGCGAGGAGATCCTCGCCGACCCGGGCTTCGGCAAGCACTTCACCGACCACATGGCCTCGGTCGAATGGACGATCGACGACGGCTGGCACGACGCCTCGGTCCACCCGTACGGGCCGCTCTCCCTCGACCCGAGCGCCAGCGTCCTGCACTACGCGCAGGAGATCTTCGAGGGCATGAAGGCCTACCGGCACGCCGACGGATCGATCTGGTCCTTCCGGCCGGACGCCAACGCCCGTCGGTTCGCCCGGTCGGCCCGCCGCCTGGCGCTGCCGGAGCTGCCGGAGTCGGTGTTCGTCGAGTCCATCCGGCAGCTCGTCACCGCGGACCAGGACTGGGTGCCGTCCGCTCCGGAGACCAGCCTGTACCTCCGCCCCTTCATGATCGCGACCGAGGCCTTCCTCGGGGTCCGCGCCGCCCACGCCGTGCAGTACCACTGCATCGCGAGCCCGGCCGGGGCGTACTTCACCTCGGGGCCGAAGCCGGTGTCGATCTGGCTCTCGACGCAGTACGCCCGGGCTGCCCGCGGCGGCACCGGTGCTGCGAAGACCGGCGGCAACTACGCGGCGTCCCTGCTCCCGCAGCAGGAGGCGTACGAGCACGGCTGCCAGCAGGTGATGTTCCTGGACTCCGAGACGGGCGAGTACCTCGAGGAACTCGGCGGGATGAACGTCGTCCTGGTCCGCTCGGACGGCACGCTCGTGACCCCGGACTCGGACTCGATCCTCGAGGGCATCACGCGCGACTCGATCCTGCAGTTGGCACTCGACCGGGGCCTCCGGGTGGAGCGTCGTGCGGTGTCCCTCGCCGAGTGGCGTGACGGGGTCGCCGACGGCACGATCACCGAGGCGTTCGCCTGTGGGACCGCCGCCGTGGTGACGCCGATCGCCGAACTGCGTGGTGACGGCTTCACGATCGGTTCACCGACCACCGGTGCCGGCGAACTGACGATGTCCCTGCGCGAAGAGCTCACCGACATCCAGTACGGCCGCCGTCCCGACCCGCACGGGTGGATGGTCCGGCTCACGAACCCGACGCCGAGTGCTGAGTAGGGTCGACCCGTGAAGATCGCACGGTTCAGCACCGAGGGGGAGGACCCCCGTTACGGCATCCTCGACGAGCGCGCACTGGTGGTGCTCGCCGGAGACCCGATGTACCAGGGCTTCGAGACGACGGGGGAGCGGGTGTCCCTCAAGGACGCGAAGCTGCTCGCCCCGGTCATCCCGCGGTCGAAGGTCATCGGGGTCGGCCTCAACTACGCCGAGCACGTCTCGGAGATGGAAGAGCACACCGCGGACGACCCGGTGGTGTTCCTCAAGCCGAACACGTCGGTCATCGGACCGGAGGACCCGATCCGGCTGCCGGCGGACATCGGTCGGGTGGACCACGAGGGTGAGCTCGCCATCGTGATCGGCTCGCTCGCGAAGAACGTGGCGAAGGAGGACTTCGCCAGCGTGATCCTCGGCTACACGATCGCGAACGACGTGACCGCCCGTGACCTGCAGGCCCGCGACGGCCAGTGGGCGCGCGCGAAGGGGTTCGACACCTTCTGCCCGCTCGGTCCGGTCATCGAGACCGAGATCGACCCGTCGGACATCCGCATCGAGACCCGTGTCGACGGCGACCTCCGTCAGGCGGCTTCGACGAACGAGATGGTGCACGACATCCCGACACTCATCGAGTTCATCTCGTCGATCTGGACGCTGCTGCCCGGTGACGTGATCCTCACCGGTACCCCCGCCGGTGTCGGCGCGATCCGCGACGGCGAGGTGGTGGAGGTCACGATCTCCGGCATCGGTTCGCTGCGCAACCCGGTGATCGCCCGCCACTGACCGGCGCGCTCAGCACCGTCGGCTCCCGACCTGGAGGCCCGGCACCCCTCGGGTGTCGGGCCTCCGTCCGTCCCGGGGCCGGTCCCGGCGGGGGAGCGGAGTCGCGGCCGGGCGGCGACACGCCCGGGGCGGACACCCGGTTGGCAGGCCCTCGGACCGTGTGTAAAGTAATCACTCGTTGCCGCTGAAGCGGAACGGAACGGCCGAGACGGTCACCGGGTGCACAACCCGGGGGATGCAGTCCGGACGGGGTCCGCCTCCAGCAACCAGCCCACCGATCAGATGTCGACCTCGTGTCGGTCATCCGGTGGGTTCGAGAACGACAGCCTCTCTGGCGAGACACCATTTCGGTGTTGAGTGGGGAGTGCGTCTGGTCCTTGAGAACTCAACAGCGTGCACATTGTCAATGCCAATTTTATTGACCTCGTGCCC